>JBIKZB010000004.1:0-19369 GCA_044354955.1 Flavobacterium sp.
CTGTTTGACCAGTGATGACATTACTACAAATACCCAAAGATATTCCCGTTAATGTTACTGTAACATTTGAAGTTGGTAAATTCATAGTTAATGTAACAGTTCCTAGTGCACCAATAGTAATTGTTTCCGGTGCGCCACCATTTACATTGTAAGAAACTAAAGCATTAGGTGTTCCCGTAATAATGAACTCTGCATTACCTACTCCAAGACAAATATTAGTATCAACTACTGATAAAGTAGCTGTAGGTAAAGCATTTACTAAAACAGATGATGAATTAGTAAAAGGTATTGAACATGAAGTATTAAAAATATTAATTAATTGTAATACAACATTACCTGCAGGTGGAGTATTAATTGTAACTGTAGCCAAACCACTTGCATTTAAAGTAGTTGATTGAGAAACTCCTCCATTAATTGTATAACTTACATTAAAGTTTGGAGAACCTTCAATTGTAAATACAGCATTCGCTCCAACACAAATTTCTGTATTTGAAGAAACTTGAGTAATTGAAGGTGAAAAATTAGTAATTACAATTGGAGTTGCTACTAAAATAGTACAACCATTAATCACAAAGTTAAAGTTATCGTAAGTACCTGCATTTAATCCATTGATAATGATATTTCCAGTCAAGTTAGCTTGGAAATTAGCTGGTCCAACTGCTACAGTATCATCATTATATGTTACACTGTAAATATCTCCTGGATTAAATCCTGAAACATTAATAAATGCATTTGAACTTCCACATTCTTCATTTTGAGAAGTAAATGTAATTGCACTTTGAATTGAAAAATTAGCAATAAAATTATTTCCAGCATTATTTACTAAAATTGTATCATCACATTGCGAAGGACTATCATTATCTCCTAAGATATCGAAATAAACCTCAACAATATAATCACCAGGTGCATTCTGAGTCAAATCAATTGCTTGTGCAATGTTTCGCCATTTTTGATCACCTAAATCACAAGGTCCACCCGTAGGGAAAGTTGCTCCAACACAATCATCATAGAAAGGTAATGCTAAAGTATTAAATGCTCCTGGAGTAGCTGACGCCAAATAAACTCTATAAAACATATTAGCCCCACAAACATTTGATGTAGCCGTTTTAAAAGATTTTAATTCAGCTCCCTTTAAAATAAGATTACCTGAATTTTGAACATACGTTCCAAAATCATTATTAGTATATACATTAGCTGCAGGAGCAATTAAATCTGCACCAGAACCAGTAATATTAAAAAATTCACCTGGATCTGTCGTTTCACAATTATCAATATAAACAGCTGTTGCAAAAGCATTAAATGTACAAGATGTTATAATTTCAATGTCCATTGTAAAAATCGGAGAACATTGGAATGCAGGTAGATCTGGTGTAAAGGTATAGGTAAAAATTCCACCTACAGATGCATCAATTTCAGTAACTGGATTTCCACCTACTGACCATACTCCTGTTACCCCATTACTATCTGTATTTGAAAGTGGAATATTTGGAGATCCCACACAAATTTGACCAGGATTACTAAATGTTGGTTGTAAAACATCTAAAACTGTAATTTCAATTGAGTTTTGTGTAGAACAAATTGGATTTGTATCTGTAGACTCTGTAACAATTGTATAAGTTCCAGGTGTTGTAGCTACAAAATTTACTGTTGTTCCAGTAGTAGCACTCAAACCAGTACCAGTCCAGTTATAAACCCCATTACCTCCTGAAGCTGTTAAAGCAATAGTTTCTCCTAAACATATAGTTGGATTTTGAGGAGCTAATACAACATCAGTTGTAGTAGAACCGCCAGAAGTTACTGTTACTGAGTAGTCACAAATAGCACCCGCAAATCCATCAATCATTAAGAAGTAATTCTGTCCTGGAACTAAATTAGTAAATGTTAAATTATTAACTCCCGGATCCATTTCAAAATAACATCCTAAATCGGTTACTGGTCCTGAACCACAAGTTGGCGTTGTAAATACCATAAACTGAATTCCACTTCCATTAGTACAGTTACCAACATTTACCGCTAAGGAAATTGAAGTTGAAGCTGCTTGAAATGATAAGAATGAATTGTTTTCAATAGATCCACAAAATGCAGTATCTAATGCTCCCCATGAATTGTCCGTATAAGTACCTGAAGTATTTCCACAGTAACCATCTAAATTACATACTGGTGGCGCAACCCCACATTCATTACCAGCAGGTGTTGAACCATTACATCCAGCAAAAAGTGTATTAAATCTTACTGGACCACTCCAAAAGCTAAATCCATCTGTAGGCCCACAATTAGATCGAACATAATATTCATAAGATAAATTCGGATTCAATCCTGTAATTGTATATGGATTATTTGGAACATTTATTACAGTTGAAGAAGCATTTGGATAACCTGTTCCTGTAGGTTGAACAACCACTTGCCAACTTGTTAAACCTGGATTTGTTTCTGTCCAACCAATTGTAGCTCCACTAGATGAAATGTTCGTAACCGTTAAATTTGTTGGTTGTGTACACGCAGGTGGAGGACCACATATTACTGATGCGTTCCATCCATCTCTAACAACAGAACCATCTGAAGTAAAGTTAAACGTTAAACATCCACTTGCTGAACTTGCGATAACCTGAGGAGGTAAATTTGTACCCGTATATGTGCCAATTAATGGTGCAGCTGTACTGTTACCATTATAAATTCTTAAGTTATCAAAATTAGTTTCAAGATTGAAAGAGTTAAATATAACTGTTACAACGTCACCAGGATTTTCCGGACAAATTGTAGTAGTTACATTGGCATTAATCCCATATTGACCAGTTGGCCCTCCTGGATCAGTAAACACATCTCCTGAACAGTAATTTGGAGTTGTTGAAAAAGGAGTTCCTACTGTCCAAGCACTAAAATCAACACCCGCAACACATACTGCTCTAACATAAACCACATAATTTGTTGCTGAAGGCAATCCAGTTATTAAATATGGATTACTACTTGTTAAATCATTAGGTGTTGCGCCTGGTCCAGGTGCAGGTGAACTAGCTGGTAACCAAATAATTTCCCACTGTGTTGCAGGCGGAACATTAACCCAAGCTACCGAAGCTGATGATGAATTTGCTCCTGATACAACTATATTTGTTGGTCTTGGACAAGTTGGTGGTGTACATGAAGCTGGACCGGTATATAAAACTGTTCCTCTTGTACCTGTATTGAAAGGCTTATTATAAATTTGAACACCTAAAGGATCAATAATTGAAACACCTACTTCTCCAGGAAAAGCTCCTCCAGTATTCCAAAACAATTCAAAAGGTTGGTTACTACATAATGCTACCGTTACATTTACAGGGCCTGCACCTGCAGTAAAAGTTCCTCCTATAGTTGCTACTGTTTGACCAAATTGTCTAATTGTCATTGTATTTCCATTCCATCCATCACCATCAGAGTCAGTCATTCTAAAAATAAAATCACATCGTTGAGAGGCTGCACACAATCCTGTAGTAAAAGTTCCTGATTCAGATAAAGGGCTTATGTTGTCTTGACCACAAATAGCTCTTACATAAAAATCATAAGATGTAGCAGCAGTAAGACCAGATAAGGTATACGAATTATTTGTAGTAATTCCTGTTACAATTGTACCAACACCTGTACCAGGCGCAAAACCAAGTGGCCCATATTCAACCTCCCATTGTGAAGCACCTGTTGGGTTGCTCCAACTTAAATTAACAGAAGTGTCACCTATTGCAGAAACAAGTAAATTACCAGGTTGTAAACATTGCCTATCAACTCTAACTTTATCTAATATCCAACGATCCCCTACTCCTCCTGTAACTTCATGTACAAAAGCAATATGCACATTTTGATTTGCATACGCATCTAACAAAATAAAAAACTGTTGAAATCCAGTTTCATTAATTTCTACTTCCGTATATGAATCCAAAACTGTAGTAAAAGAAGCAATGTTATTATCAGTTGTTGACAACATTACTTTGTATACACTTCCATTTTCACCACTAGATACAGATCGTGCAAAAAATCGCACTTGTCCATTTGCTGGCACTGTAACGTTTGGCGTAATCAACCAATCTTGTGCAAGTCCTGGTATACTCCCTTCACGTGTAGACATAGCAGAAGCAACACCAATAGTCCATTGATTAGGAAGTATTGCGTTTCTAACCCACGATTGAGCAGTTCCAATGCCATTATCTGTTACCCTCCAATTAGAAGGAGGAAATGTCGTACCTTCAAAATCTTCGGATAATTGTCCGAAGGCGAAAAAAGTAAAAAACGACATGAAAAAAAGTGATAATTTCTTCATTGTTAATTTATAGTTATGGTTTGATTAATTACTCAAAGTTACATAATAAATTAACCTAGAAACTTAATATCGATAAAATGCAATTTTTGTCGATAAAATGCAATTTTTAACAATATATATTTTATGTATATTTGTAAAAAATCAAAACCTTTGAAATCAGACTCAAAAATATATTTTGCATCAGACCAACATTTCGGAGCACCAACACCCGAATTAAGTTATCCAAGAGAACAAAAATTTATAGCTTGGTTAGATGAAGTGAAACAAGATGCGGATGCAATTTTTTTGTTGGGTGATTTATTTGATTTTTGGTTTGAATACAAAACGGTCGTTCCAAAGGGATTCATAAGGGTTTTGGGGAAATTGGCAGAAATTAAAGATTCCGGTATTCCAATCTATTTTTTTGTAGGAAATCATGACTTATGGATGAGCGATTATTTCCAAAAAGAATTAAACATTCCTGTTTATCATGATAATCAAGAATTCACATTTAATGGAAAAACATTTTTGATTGGCCACGGTGATGGAAAAGGTCCAGGCGATATGGGTTACAAACGCATGAAAAAAGTGTTTACCAATCCGTTTTCAAAATGGTTATTTCGTTGGTTGCATCCCGATATTGGTGTAAAATTGGCTCAATATTTATCGGTAAAAAACAAATTGATTTCAGGTGCCGAAGATGTAAAATATTTAGGCGAAGACAACGAATGGTTAGTACAATATTGCAAACGAAAGTTGGAAACAAAACAATACAATTTCTTTGTTTTTGGTCACCGTCATTTGCCATTGGAAATTGAATTAACATCAGATTCAAAATATATCAATTTAGGCGATTGGATTGGTTACTTCACTTATGGGGTTTATGATGGAGAAAAAATGGAATTGAAAGAATTCAAAAACTAAATTGTTTCTAAATCTTTTTCGATATCTAATTCTCTGAATTTTGGCGAGGCTACGGCAGTAACTCCCACAATTCCTAAAGTCATCATACCACCAAAAACAACTGCTGGAACTACTCCCATAATTTTGGATGCTAAACCACTTTCAAAAGCACCTAATTCATTAGACGAACCCACGAAAATTGAATTCACGGAAGATACGCGTCCTCGCATGTGATCAGGTGTGTAAATCTGTAAAATTGTTTGACGAATTACTACCGAAATTCCATCGGTAACGCCACTTAAAAATAAAGCTACGACTGATAACCAAAAGTTAGTTGATAATCCAAAAACGATTATACAAACTCCAAATCCAAAAACAGCTAATAACAATTTTTTACCTGCTTGTTGATGTAACGGAATAGAAGTGGCCACTAACATTGTTATTAATCCGCCAATAGCTGGTGCGGCTCTCAAAATTCCAAAACCTTCTGAGCCTACTTTTAAAATATCTTGCGCAAAAATAGGCAATAATGCAACGGCTCCTCCGAATAAAACCGCAAACATATCAAGCGAAATCGCATTCAAAATAGGTTTTGAATGAAACACAAACGACAATCCTTCTTTCAAACTTTTGAAAATCGGCTCGCCTATTTTTGGATTTAAAATCGGTTTTCTTTCGATTTGTATTAACACTATTAAAGCCATTAGCACACAAAAAACCACAAAAACCAAAGACCAAAACACGCCAAACCAACCAATCGTAAATCCGGCTAAAGCTGGACCGATTACTGCTGCCACTTGCCAAGTAGAGCTACTCCAAGTTGCAGCGTTTGGTTGTTCTTTTTTAGGAATAATCAATCCTAATAAACTAAAAACAGACGGAATTAAAAAAGCACGAATGATGCCGCCCACAAAAACTAAAGCATAAATGCCGTAAAGAATTATGTTTTGTGAATAAGAAGCTATAAAATTGGGATGCACCAACAAACACAGCAAAGCACTAATTGCTGCTAATCCTGAAAAACATTTAATTAACAAACCTTTTTTCTCGTTTTGATCTACAATGTGTCCAGCGAACAATGCCATACTAATCGCTGGAATGATTTCCATCAAACCTATTAATCCAAGTGATAAGGGATCTTTTGTGATGCGATACACTTCCCACTCAATCAATACAAATTGCATCGACCAAGCCAATACTATAAACAAGCGCATGGCTAAAAACCAGCGAAATTCGGGTATTCGTAAAGATGAAAATGGGTCTTTTTTAGCCATTTGAAGCATTAATGTCGCGTAATTGCAGTTGCAAAGTTACAGTATCTTTCCATTCGTTTTCTTCTAAAGAGAAAATTGCATCAAATTTATTATTGTGAGAAACCACGTCTAATTTATTTCCCAATCCAAAACCAATCGCGCCAAAACTTTCCGAATTTCCTTGTTTTATGAAGGCTTTCAAATGTTCATCATCAGCACCTAAAGTTTTCGCATAACCTGAATCGGTTAATCCTTTCGCTAAAAATAATGGCGTCATATTTTCGGGTCCGAATGGTTCAAATTGCTTCAATAAACGCATTAATTTCGGATTGATTTCTGATAATTCGATTTCGGCATCGTATGAAATTTCTGGAGTCAACAAATCGGGATGAATGGTTTCTTGAACGACTTTTTCGAAGGCATTTTTGAAATTTTCATAGTTTTCTTCCAAGAGCGTCATTCCAGCGGCATACATGTGACCACCGAATTGCTCCAAATGTTCTGCGCACGCTTCCAATGCATTATAGACATCAAAATCCTTCACCGAACGCGCCGAAGCTGCTAATTTTTCACCACTTTTCGTAAAAACAATCGTTGGGCGATAATAATTTTCTACCAGTCTTGAAGCGACAATTCCAATAACGCCTTTGTGCCAATTTTCTTGATACACAACGGTTGAAAATCGGTTTTGCTCGTTATTTTCTTCGATTTGAAGTAAAGCTTCTTTCGTAATTTGTTTGTCTAATTCTTTTCTATCGGAATTATGTTGTTCGATTTCGGAGGCAAATTGTTCGGCTTGATCTAAATCATATTCGGTTAATAAAGCAACTGCTTCGTTTCCGTGTTTGATTCTTCCTGCTGCATTGATTCGTGGTGCGACGATAAAAACAACATCTGTAATCGTTAAGACTTTCTTCTTTACATTTTGAACCAAAGCCTTAATTCCTGGCCGCGGATTCGAATTAATCACTTCCAATCCAAATTTCGCAAACACTCGATTTTCACCCGTTATCGGAACAATATCGGCAGCAATGGCTGTTGCAACTAAATCTAAATACAACACTAAATCATCAATGGTTTGGTTTCTATTTTCGGCTAAAGCCTGAATCAATTTAAACCCAACACCACAACCACACAATTCATCATATGGATACGAACAATCGTCTCGTTTTGGATCTAAAACTGCAACCGCATCGGGTAAAATATCGCCTGGTCTATGATGGTCGCAAATGATAAAATCGATATTTTTTGCTTTAGCGTAATTGACATGATCAATCGATTTAATACCACAATCCAAAGCTATTATTAAGGAAATATTGTTGTCTTCAGCATAGTCAATTCCAATGTAAGAAATGCCGTAACCTTCTGCATATCTATCGGGAATATAGGTCGCAACATTCGGATAAAAACTGCGTAAATAACTCGAAACTAAGGAAACAGCAGTTGTTCCATCGACATCGTAATCCCCGAAAACTAGGATGTTTTCATTATTAGCAATGGCTTTTTCAATTCGTACAACAGCTTTGTCCATATCTTTCATCAGATACGGATTGTGTAAATCGGCTAAAGTGGGACGGAAAAAAGTTTTGGCTTGTTCGAAGGTTTCAATGCCTCGCTGAACTAATAATTTTGCGATGATTGCATCGACTTGAAGAGCACTTTGAATGGCTTGTACTTTTTCTGGGTTTGGCTTAGATTTTGGATTCCAACGCATAGTTTAATTACGAATTAAAAATTATGAATTATTTTATTTTGGCTTATATGATTGAATGACAAAGGTATAAATATTTTTTAAACCTGACAGGTTTTCGAAACCTGTCAGGTTTAATTTTACTCGTTATGATAAAAAATCACCACCTCAACTTTTGCAAATTGACGAAACATTTCCATCACGCCACAATATTTATCCACGGATAAATTAACGGCTTTTTCTAGCTTTTTCTCGTCTAAATTGTTACCGTAAAAATGGTAATCTACTTTTACTGTGTGATACGTTTTTGGATGTTCTTCGGTTAATTCACCTGAAGTTTCAATTTTAAAATCAGCAACTTCTAACTTCATTTTTTCCATTAACGAAGCGACGTCTAAACCAGTGCAACCAGCCAAAGCCGATAACATCAACGCTTTGGGACGCAAGCCTTTTCCTTCACCTCCGTTTTCTGGACCAGTATCAATTGAAATAATATCGCCACTAGGATTTGTGGACTCAAATTGCATGTTACCTTTCCAGGTAGTAGTTATGTTGTGTGTTTCCATTGTTGTAAATATTTAGTTTCAATACAGAAAATTAATCTTTTATTTCGATACCATATTTATCCATTTCCGTATTGCAATTTTTACAAGTGTATCCTCCATATAAAACTTGCCTTTCGTTAGCGGGTTTTCTTATAATCGGCTGTTTTAAATTACATTTTGGACAATAAACTCGTCCAATATTAATTCCAAATTTTGAAAACTTACTGTCTTTTTTTACAAATACTAATAATACAAACATTAATAATCCAACAATAATTCCAATTGTAAATCCACTCATAATTTTGTTTAAAATTTTAAACTTATTTTAAATTAACTAAAATTTACTTCAAACTTTTTCCTCCTACAACCACAACAATCTCTCCTTTAGCGGGTTTTACTTCGAAGTGTTTTAACACTTCTTCGGCAGTTCCTCTAATGGTTTCTTCGTGCAATTTGGATAATTCTCGAGAAACCGAAACAGGTCTGTCGACCCCGAAATATTGTGCAAATTCGGCTAAGGTTTTGTTTAATTTGTGTGGCGATACATAGAAAATCATCGTGCGATATTCTTCTTGTAAGGCTAAAAATCGGGTTTGTCTTCCTTTTTTATCGGGTAAAAATCCTTCGAATACGAATTTATCATTGGGTAAACCGCTATTCACTAACGCTGGCACAAATGCTGTTGCCCCTGGCAAACATTCCACGTCAATTCCATATTCTACACAAGCGCGCGTAAGCAAAAATCCTGGGTCGGAAATGGCTGGAGTTCCTGCATCACTGATTAAAGCAATGGTTTCGCCTGCTTGTAAACGCTTCACCAAATTTTCAACGGTTTTGTGTTCGTTGTGCATGTGGTGGCTGTGCATGTGCGTAGCAATTTCGAAGTGTTTTAGCAATTTTCCGCTGGTACGCGTGTCTTCTGCTAAAATTAAATCGACTTCTTTTAGTACTTTAATAGCACGAAAAGTCATGTCTTCTAAATTGCCAATGGGCGTTGGAACGATATATAATTTACTCATTTAAAATTATTTATAAACACGAATTTCACGAATTAATTCGAATTTTTTAAACATATAAGTCATATAAGTTTTTCAAAGTGAATTACTTAAAATGAAAAAGCTCATAAAAGTTTGTACAAACGAAATCGCTCTGTGTATCTCTCTTAAAAGAATCTACTTCAAAAAAACTCGGTGCATCTCTGTGTAAAAACACAAATTTCACGAATTAGCACGAATCACCAAAAGGAATCTGCGACTGAAAACTGTGACTGCGACTGAAAACTAACTAAACTTTTTCTCCACAATTTCCATGAAACGTGTTTCAAATTCTTCGCAGCCTTCCCAATTGTTATAATCAGGTTTTACAAAATCTAAAACAAATGATTTTGCTTCTTCAAAACTATCAAACGTATTCAATTGTGAAACGACGCGGTTAAAATCATCCGAACTTCCGCCAAATAATTTTTTCTCAAATCCAATTCTATCATTCAAACCAAACGAAATGGTTTTGTTTAATCTATCGTTTAAAGAACTTATTTTTGGTTCTTGATTTGCTTTTTCAATAGTAGCTTTTACTTCCTCTTCCAACACTTTTGGTTCCGAAGTTTCGGAATCGGCAACAATAGGTTCTGGTTGAATTTCTTCTTCAATTTCAACTACAACTGGCGCAACAGCTTCAAAAACGGATTCTGATGCTTTTTCAACCTCAGCAGGCACATCTTCTACTTTCACAAAATCCAATTCTTGGTAATCGTGTACCAATAAATCTTCAAACGAAATTTGTTTTGCTGGTTCTGCTGCTTTTGGTTCCGATACTTCAGAAGCAGCAACTGGCTCTTCTACAATTATTTCTTCCTCAATTGGTTCTTCCTCCACTGAAGTCATCAAAACTTCTTCCTCTTCTTCGTCATCTTCAACAACTAATTCTGCAATTACGACTTTTTCTTCCACAACTGGTTCGGCAGGAGTTTCTTCCACTTCTGGAGTTACTTCTACTGGAACTTTCGCTACAGTTTCAACAACTTTATCCTGAATTGGCGCATCAAAAACTTCGGTTGGCTTCCCTTCTAATTTTTCAACCAAAACTTCTTCCGAAATTTCATTTTTAACCATTTCGAAATTCTCTTCATAAAAGCGTAAAATCGTCAATTGATCGTACAAATTTTTAGCTTCTTGCTGTAATTTAAGCGTTTCTGAATGGTTTTTTAACTTTAAAATTCGGTGGGCAATACTGATTAATTCAGCGGTTACTCTTTTCTTCATAACTTTATTAGATGGAATTGAATATATCGATAGTTTTTTAATAATTTTGTTTTGCTTACAAAGGTAGCAGAAAATAATTTTTAACGTACGAAAGATACAAAATGTTTCTCGAAAATACCGTAAATCAACAAGAACAATTTGGCTGGATTGAAGTAATTTGTGGCTCCATGTTTTCGGGTAAAACCGAAGAATTGATTCGCCGCTTAAAACGCGCTCAGTTTGCTAAACAAAAAGTAGAAATCTTTAAACCGGCTGTCGATACAAGATATGACGACGAAATGGTGGTTTCGCACAATAAAAATGAAATTCGTTCTACACCTGTTCCTGTTGCTGAAAATATTCGAATTTTAGCACAAGGTTGCGATGTAGTTGGTATTGACGAAGCCCAATTTTTCGATGAAGAAATTGTTGCCGTTTGTAATGATTTAGCCAACTCTGGAATTCGAGTGATTGTTGCCGGATTGGATATGGATTTTAAAGGAAATCCTTTTGGACCAATGCCTGCGCTTATGGCTACAGCCGAATATGTAACCAAAGTACACGCTGTTTGTACGCGCACGGGAAATTTGGCCCATTATAGTTTTAGAAAATCGAATGATGAAAAACTTGTCATGCTAGGCGAAACCGAAGAATATGAACCTTTGAGCCGTGCCGCATACTACAGAGCCATTCGAGAACATAAAGAAGAAAAAGAGTAATTTGAATCTCAATATCACCCATATTATTTCGTTTTGTAAAGGCGTTTTTCACGGAAATTCGACTGAGTTTACTGCAAGTCATATTTCCATAGACAGCCGTTCGTTGCAAAACGGAAGTAACACTTTGTTTTTCGCTATCAAAGGACAAAATCACGATGCACATTTGTATTTGGAAGAGTTGATTGCAAAAGGCGTTCGTTATTTTGTGGTTGAATATATTCCAGAACATTTGTACGAAAAAGCGAATTTCATTATCGTTGAAAATTCGTTAAAAGCATTGCAAAAAACTGCGATTGGGTATCGAAAACAATTCGATTTTCCATTTGTGGGAATTACCGGAAGCAACGGAAAAACCATCGTAAAAGAATGGCTGAATTTCTTGTTGAGTCCGAATCACTTGATTGTTCGAAATCCAAAAAGTTATAATTCGCAAGTCGGAGTTCCCTTATCGATTTTAGCGATTGAAGGCAACTACGATTTAGGAATTTTTGAAGCGGGAATTTCGTTACCGAATGAAATGTCAAATTTAGAACACATCATACAACCGAAATACGGCATTTTAACAAATATTGGTTCTGTTCATGACGAAGGTTTTGCGAATCGCGAAGCCAAAATCAAAGAGAAAGTGCAACTTTTTGAAAATTGTTCCGATATTTTATTAGAAAAGAATGCTGAAATTGAAGTTTTACTTCCAAAAAACAGCCAAAAACATACTTGGAGTTTTACCGATGAAAACGCGAATCTTTTTGTTTCGAAGAAAAATGAACATGGTAAAACCGAATTAAACTTCAAAGACAAAGAAAATTCTTTCAGTGTTATTGTTCCGTTTTCTGATGAAAATTCGATTGAAAATGTAATTACTTGCGTCAATTTCATGCTGTTTTTAGGCGAAGAAATTGCGTTTATCCAAAATCGAGTTACGGAATTATATCCTGTAGAATTAAGACTTCAAGCTATAAAAGGCATCAATAATTGTTTGGTAATCGATGACAGTTATTCTGTGGATTATCAATCCTTGAAAATTGCGCTAGATTTCTTAGAACAACAAAAATTACACGATAAAAAAACAATTATTTTATCCGATATTTTTACGAGTGGTGTTGCTATTGAAACACTTTACAATCAGGTAAAACAATTGCTTTCGAAAAATAAAATCGAGCGCATTATAACCATTGGCGAAACCGTTGGAAAACAATTAAACGATTTACCCAATGTGATTTCGTTTACCACTACGCAAGAATTTTTACAACAATTCAATACGCAATCGTTTCAAAACGAAACCATCTTAGTAAAAGGGTCACGTGGTTTCAACTTTCATGAAATTGTGGTTTTGTTGGAAGAAAAAAATCACGAAACCATTTTAGAAATCAATCTTGATGCGATTAGTTACAATCTGAATTTCTACAAATCCAAACTGAAGCATGACACCAAAATTATGGTGATGGTAAAAGCGTTTGGCTACGGAAATGGTGGTTATGAAATTGCAAAATTGCTCGAACATCATAAAGTTGATTATTTAGGCGTTGCGTTTGCCGATGAAGGTATTGAATTGCGAAAAGCCGGAATTACGACTCCAATTATGGTTTTAAATCCTGAAAACAATAGTTTCAGAGCCATGATTGCTTATAATTTAGAGCCAGAAATTTATTCAATTACGGGTTTACAAGCTTTTGTGAAAATTGCCCAACATCAAAATATTTCCCACTACCCGATTCATATTAAATTGGATACGGGCATGCATCGCTTAGGATTTGAACCACATTTGATAGACGAATTGTGTTCGTTATTAAAAAATAACAATTTCGTTAAAGTAAAAAGTATGTTTTCGCATTTAGCCGCAAGTGATGATTTGCAATTCGACGATTTTACAAAATTGCAATTTCAACGCTTTGATGCGATGTATTCGGAATTAGAGAACGTATTGCCTTCAAAACCGATTCGTCATATTTTAAATACGTCTGGAATTTTCAATTATTCGGAAAAACAGATGGAAATGGTGCGATTAGGGATTGGTTTGTATGGTATTGGAAATTCGGAACAAGAATTAAAAGTGTTGGAAAATGTGAGCACTTTAAAAACGATCATTTCTCAAATAAGAGAAGTTTCAGCCGAAGAAAGCATTGGTTACAGTCGAAGATTTCGAGTGACTCAAAAAATGAAAGTTGCTACGATACCAATTGGTTATGCCGACGGCATCAGAAGAGCTTGGGGCAATGAAAAAGGATTTGTTACCATCAATAATCAAAAAGCGACCATCTTAGGTTCCATTTGTATGGATATGATGATGGTGGATGTTACGAATATTTCCTGCAATACCGGAGATGAAGTGATTGTTTTTGGAAAAAATCCAAAAGTAACCGAAATGGCGAGTGTTATTGGAACCATTCCGTATGAAATTCTGACTGGGATTTCGCAACGTGTGAAGCGAATTTTTTATAAAAATTAACAACTTGTTTTAAATTTTGTATATTCGTAATACTAAAATTAAAACTAACTCTTAAAAAATTAAAACTATGGGAATGATTTCAGAATTTAAAGATTTTATTGCTAAAGGTAACGCAATGGACTTGGCTGTCGGAGTAATTATTGGAGCTTCATTTGGAGCAATTGTAAACTCTTTGGTTTCAGATGTAATAACACCAGCCTTATTAAACCCAGCCTTAAAAGCAGCACAAGTAGAAGATTTAGCCGGATTAAAAACCGATGGCGGTATTTTATATGGTAAATTTTTAGCAGCTGTTATCAGTTTCTTAGTCATTGCTTTTGTTATCTTTTTACTTGTAAAAGGAATCAACAGCATGAAGAAAAAAGAAGAACCGGCTCCTGCAGCTCCTGCAGGACCTACACAAGAGCAATTGTTAGCTGAAATTAGAGATTTATTGAAAAAATAGTCGATACCGCTACATTATATATTCTAATTAAACCCCGATTCGTCGGGGTATTTTTTTTTGCATTCCCGTTCCAAATCGAAACTTTTGTTATAATTTCATCAATATTTGCGAAGTCATTTGATTATTCTATATTTTTGCATCATTAAATAACACACATCAAAATGAGAGTAGCTGTAGTAGGCGCTACCGGAATGGTAGGCGAAATAATGCTTCAAGTATTAGCAGAACGTAATTTTCCTGTAACAGAGTTAATTCCAGTTGCTTCTGAAAAATCAGTTGGAAAAGAAATCGAATGGAAAGGGAACACATACAAAGTAGTAGGTTTACAAACCGCTGTAGATATGAAACCCGAGATTGCTTTGTTTTCGGCAGGTGGAGAAACTTCTTTAGAGTGGGCTCCGAAATTTGCTGCTGCAGGAACAACCGTAATCGACAATTCTTCAGCTTGGCGTATGGATGCCACTAAAAAATTAGTAGTTCCAGAAATCAATGCATCGATTTTAACTAAAGAAGACAAAATTATTGCGAATCCAAACTGTTCTACGATTCAAATGGTAATGGCCCTAGCACCTTTACATGCTAAATATGACATCAAACGTATTGTAGTTTCAACATATCAATCTATTACAGGAACTGGAGTAAAAGCAGTGCGTCAGTTAGAAAACGAATATGCAGGCATTCAAGATGAAATGGCGTATAAATACCCTATTCACCGAAATGCGATTCCTCAATGTGATAGTTTTGAAGAAAACGGTTACACCAAAGAAGAAATGAAATTGGTGCGCGAAACGCAAAAAATCTTAAACGACAACACCATTGCCGTAACAGCAACTGCCATTCGTATTCCAGTCGTTGGCGGACATAGTGAAGCGGTAAATATTCAGTTTGAAAACGATTTTGATGTGAACGAAGTGCGTCAAATTTTACAAAATACACCTGGTGTTACGGTTCAAGATAATTTAGACACCTATACTTATCCAATGCCAATTTATGCGCAAGGAAAAGATGATGTTTTTGTGGGGAGAATACGTAGAGATGAAAGCCAAGCTAATACCTTAAATATGTGGATTGTAGCTGACAACTTAAGAAAAGGTGCTGCTACAAATACCGTTCAAATTGCGGAATATTTGGTTGCGAATAACTTGGTATAATTTTAAACACATAGACACATAGTTTATTTTAATAGATTAAGGATGTTACACTTTCTTGAGTTCACATTAGACTTAAATTCTATGTTTCTATGTGTTTCAATACACAACCACGAACTAGCGAATAAGTCATCAAAACTTAAAAATTCGTTAATTCGTGGTTTGTTTTTTTGCTTTACTTTAAAAGCAGTATCTTTGTGGTTGTGAAAAAGAAAATACTTTATACAAACATTGGCTTGATGCTCGCAGTACTATTTGCTGTGTGCTATCAATCGGTGCATACTTTTTCGCACGAACACCATCTGAAAACAGAATGTTGTGATGATTCGCATCATTTGACTTTAAAAACTTCTGAAAAAACAGTTAGCGAAAGCGAAGATTGTCTTGTTTGTGATTTCAAATTCGTGGCTTTTCTTTCACCAGAAGTTTTACATTTTAATTTTATTCCTTCGTTTTACGAAATTCCCTATCAATTTAATAGTAATGAAACTTGCATTACTTTTGAAGGAAATTCGTTCTACCTTCGTGGTCCACCAGCTTTAGTTTAAAAATATATTACGACATCATTACCAAAAATAATGATACGTTGTTGTTTCATTTAAACTAAAAGAAATGCGATTCCTATCGATATTATTTTTCTTTTTGGTTGGCTTTTTCGGATACGCTCAAGTTACAATTACGGGCGTTATTTCGGATGAAAATGGCTTACCATTGAGAGATGCTCACGTACACATTGCTAATAAAACTACTTCAACTGACAGTAATGGAAGTTATGTTTTATCGGGTATTCCAAAAGGGAAACAGAAACTCTATATTTCTTATATAGGCTACCATGCTATTGAAGAAACTATCGAAATTTCAATCGACTTGACTATCAATCGGCAATTGAAATTAGATGTAACGAAATTAGAGGATATTACTATTCAACAACTTTCGAATTCAAAAAACGAAAGCAGTAACGAACAAGTTTTGAAAAGCGCTACCATTGAAAAATTCAGCAATCAAACCTTGGGCGAAGCCTTGAAAGAAGTTTCGGGAGTTTCCATTTTAAAAACGGGAAGTACTATTGTTAAACCTGTAATTAACGGTTTACACAGTAGTCGTGTACCCATCATCAATAACAATGTTCGATTAGAAGACCAACAGTGGGGAACCGAGCACGCACCAAATTTTGACATCAATTCGGCTGGAAAAATCACGGTGATTAAAGGCGCTTCAGCTTTGCAATATGGTGGTGATGCGATTGGCGGAATTGTTATCATCGAACCTGAAGTAATCAAAAAAGACGCTTTGGTAGGAAAAACAATTCTCAACTTAGCCTCTAACGGAATGGGCGGTAGCTTGAGTTCAAGTCTTCAAAAAGGAAATCGTTATGGTTGGAGTTGGAATGCTTTGGGAACGTTTAAATATTTAGGCGATAGAGAAACGCCTGATTATGTGCTGTCGAATTCTGGAAATCGCGAACAAAATTTTTCAGGAGGCATTCGTTTTGCTAAAGAAAAGTATAATTTCAATGCGATGTATAGTTTTTACAATGCGCAAATTGGCATCATTAAAGCTTCTCATATTGGAAATGTAAATGATTTATACAATTCCATCAACAACCAACAACCAAGCGTAATTGAACCTTTTAGTTATTCGATTGATGCGCCAAAACAAGAAGTACAACACCATTTAGCTAAAATTAATTACCAAAGATGGCTCTCTGAAAACACTTCGATTGATTTACAATATGCGTTTCAATTCAACAATCGTTTAGAATTCGATATTCGAAGAACGAGTGCTACAACTAAAAAAGCGGCTTTAGATTTACAATTAGCAACCCATACTTTTTTAGCCGATTATAAAACCGTTATTGGAAATTGGCGATTGAAATCGGGTTTGAATTTGGGCTATCAAAATAATTTTGCTAATCCAGAAACAGGTGTTCGTCCTTTAATTCCAAGTTATGAAAAATTAGATGCTGGTTTATACGGAATTGCCGTTTATAAATTTGATAATGCTACTTCATTAGAATCGGGAATTCGTTATGATTTTTCAACTATCGAAGCGACAAAATATTATTTAAAATCAAGATGGATTGAACGTGGCTATGATGCCGAATTTTCTCATTTTATTGTGGGTGACGAAGGCAATCAATGGCTTACAAAACCTACTTTTGATTATCATAATTTTACGGCAAATATTGGATTTAAAAAGCAATTGCATCATGAAATGGAATGGTTAGTGAATGTAAGTTTGGCTTCGCGAAATCCAAATCCATCCGAATTATTTAGCGATGGATTACATCATTCAACAGGTCAAATTGAATTAGGTGATTTACGATTAGAAAAAGAGCAAGCATACAAATTCAACACCACTTTTAAGAAAGATTGGAAATCGTTTCAAGTGCAAGTTAATCCTTTTGTAAATCGGATTTCAAACTTTATTTATTTGCAGCCTATTGGTTTTGAAACTACCATTCGTGGCGCTTTTCCAGTTTGGGAATTCAAACAAACGGAAGCTTTGTTAACAGGTTTTGATGTCAATGCCAAATGGACTATCTCTAATCATTTTTCGCACGAATTAGGATTAGCTTATGTAAATGGACAAAATCTAAGTACTGATGAGTATTTAATAGACATGCCACCATTTGTAATCAATAACAAAATTCAATATAAAAATGAATCTTGGTTCAATTTAGTTGCCGAATTAAAAAGTGAACTGGTTTTCAGACAAAATCAATTCCCAAATTATAACTTTGAAACGAATATCATTGTGAATAATGCATTAACACCTGTTTTGGTTGATATTAGTTCGCCACCAAAAGGTTACCATTTATTACATTTTTACAGCGAAATGACATTTAAAATCAATAAAAAAAATAGTTTAACCACTTCTTTCAGTGTACAAAACATTGGAAACACAACGTATCGAGATTACCTAAATCGTCAACGCTTTTTTGTAGACGAAATGGGTAGAAACATTCAAATTCAATTAAAATTTAATTATTAAAACACATTTAAAATCATGAAAAACTTAAAACTTATAGCAATATTAGTAATTCCTACATTATTTTTAACTTCCTGTTCAAATGAAGATGAAGTTGTAAACGAAGAAGAAGTTATTACAACCGTAACCACAACTTTAAGTGGCGGAGGTCAAGTAATTACATTAACATCAAGAGATTTAGATGGTGACGGACCAAATGATCCAGTAGTAACTGTTTCAGGAAATTTAGTTGCCGGAACAACCTACACAGGTTCAACAACTTTTTCTAACGAATTAGAAGATCCTACTGGAGACATTACCGCTGAAATCATAGAAGAAAGTTTAGACCACCAAGTCTTTTATTTTTTAGGAACATCTTTAGGAACTATTACTTATGATGCGGAAGATATTGACTCCAATGGAAACCCTATTGGGTTAAACTTTACGTTAGTTGCAGGAACTTCTGGCACAACAGGAACATTAACTGTTACATTAAGACATTTACCAAACAAAACGGCTCCGGGAGTTAATGAAGGAAGTATCACTAACGCAGAAGGGAACACCGATGCAGAAGTTTACTTTCCAGTTACAGTAAACTAAACAAATTACCATACGATAAAAAAACGACTGAAATTTCAGTCGTTTTTGTTTTTTAACAAATCTTTATATTCTATTTGAATATCTTTGTTCTCATCAATAAATAATTTATGAAAAAAACAATAACAATATAGGCTATTTTTTGTACA
>JBIKZB010000005.1:0-19208 GCA_044354955.1 Flavobacterium sp.
TTCAGCTCAAAAACTTTAGGTTTTAATAAAATTAGCTCGTTTTTAGAAGATAATTTCTTGCTTTCATAACCCAATGCCGAAAAAACCAATACTTTTTCTTCTTTTATATCCAATGAAAAACTACCATTAGTTTCCGAAGTAGTACCAATAGTTTCATTTTCCACCCAAATATTCACATACGGAATAGGTTCGCCTGAAATGCTGTCTTTTACTACACCACGGATTTGTGCGGAAAGGGAAATTGTTATAAAGAAAAATAAAATTGATTTCATTAGTTGGTTAATATAATTTTCATTGATGGTGCTAAATATTTATCATGATATTTTCTCATTAATAAATTTTCGTAACTCTTAGGATTTTTTAAAATCTGCTTTTTTGTTTTTGTCCAATTTCCATTTATAGCAGCCTGCCAAACAACATCATTTTCCTCAGGAACAAAACACAATTCTGGTTCAATAGACATTGATTTTTGTGTTATTTTTTTTCCAAAATTATCTTTATAGGTATGTTCGCTATAATACTTGTTTTCTTCAATTAGTAATTTTTCTAAAGAAATGAAAAATCCTTCCTTAGGAATTTTAAATCTATAACTTGACAAATCAACAATGTTTTTGTTTTTCCCTTTTTTAACATTCACAATAATTTCCTCATCAAGTAAACTTTCTCCTGGAGAATTATCTGAATTCACGCTTAAAATATTTATCCTAATTTTTGCGTTTTCAAGATCTGACTTAGTTAGGAATTGTACTTCTTTCAAAAATGGATGGACTAACATTTCATTATTTGATTTGAAAAAAACTGCTGAATTGATATTGCCTAGTCCAATTCTAAACCCACTCGTTTCATAGTTTCCTATTTCAATCTCATTTTTAAATTTTGGTTGTTCAATCACCACTTCATTCAGCTCAAAAACTTTTGGTTTCAATAAAATTAAATCTGTTTTTGAAGATGCTTTTTTAATTTCATAACCCAATGCCGAAAAAACCAATAGTTTCTCTTCTTTTATATCCAATGAAAAACTACCATTAGTTTCCGAAGTAGTACCAATAGTTTCAATTTCCACCCAAATGTTCACGTACGGAATAGGTTCACCTGAAATACTGTCTTTGACTACACCGCGAATTTGTGAAAACGCAAATTGTGTAACGATAAGTAAAATCCAAATCACTCTATTTTCTTTCATCTTTATTCTTTTATCTCAAAAAATTGAGCAATCTTTCTATCATTTGAAAGTCTCGGTAACTTATTTTGTCCACCTAATTTGCCAATGGATTTCATATACTCTTGAAAACCGTTTTTTGGAACTTTTGTGATGACCAATGTTCGTAACACGTTACCAACTATCAAATCATCATAATATACATTTTGTTTACGCATCGCGTTATCTATTTTTAACGCAAAATCTTCTAAATTATTAGGTTGTTCCGATTCTTCGGAATCAAATTCAATAAACCATTCGTGATAAGGTAAACCTTCGGTTGGCGTAATTTGTGGTGCTACGGTAAATTCATTTACACGAACATCAGTTCCTTCCATTGCTTCTTGTAGAGCAGATTCTACTTCTTTTCCAATAACATGCTCACCAAAAGCGGATATATAATGCTTAATTCTACCTGAAACAATCACACGATACGGCTTTAAACTCGTAAACTGAACCGTATCGCCAATATTATATCCCCAAAGTCCAGCATTCGTGGAAATGATTAACACGTAATTAACACCTAACTCCACTTCTCCAATCGTGTAGCGTTTTGGGTTTTCGGTAAAAAATTCGTCTGTTTTTACAAATTCGTAGAAAATTCCTGAATTCAATAACAACAACATTCCTTTCTCGGATTGTGAATCTTGATAGGCAAAAAAACCTTCCGAAGCAGGAAATAACTCAATAGAATCGACTTTTCTTCCGATTAAATTTTCAAATTTCGCTCGATAGGGTTCGTAATTTACACCGCCATAAATGAACAAATTGAAGTTTTTGAAGATTTCGCCAACAGGTTTATTTGACTTTTCTTTTAACTTCTCAAAATACATTTGCACCCAAGAAGGAATTCCTGAAATCACCGCCATATCTTCATTAATGGTTTCTTCCACAATGGCATTGACTTTGGTTTCCCAATCATCAATGCAATTGGTTTCCCAACTTGGCATTCGGTTTTTTTGTAAATATTTCGGAACAAAATGCGCTACAATTCCTGATAATCTTCCAAGTTTGATACCGTTTTTTTCTTCCAAAATCGGGCTTCCTTGCAAGAAAATCATTTTTCCTGAAACAAAATCGGCTTTTCCGGTTTCGTGAATATAACTCAAAATCGCATTCCGAGCCGCTTGAATATGAAACGGCATTGATTCCTTAGTAAGTGGAATATATTTAGCACCTGAAGTAGTTCCAGAAGTTTTAGCAAAATAAAGCGGTTTTCCTTTCCAAAGTACATTTTCTTCGCCTTTTACTACTTTATCAACATAGTGTTTTAATCCTTCGTAATCACGAACAGGAACTTTTTGAACAAAATCGGAATGACTTTTTATCGAACCAAAATCATAATCTGTTCCAAATTGCGTTTGAGCCGCTTCTCTGATTAATTCTTCAAAAACTTTTTGTTGGGTTTCAATAGGATTATTAACCCATTTTTGGGTTTTAGCGTGAATTCTTTTAGCAAATAATTTTGCCGCAAAAGCTTTTACTGACATGTTAATTGAAATTGATAAACTGAGTTGGGTCTATAGGAAAACCATCTTTCCATAATTCAAAATGAAGTGTTGCGCCTGAATTTTGGACAGCATTGGCATTTCCTGCAAGAGCAATAACTTCACCTGATCTAACAATGTTTCCTTGTGATTTTGTTACCGAAGCCGCATTTTTATAGACCGATAAAATATCATCTTTATGGCGAACAATTACCACATAACCCGAACTAGGTGTCCAATCGGAAAAAATAATAGTTCCTGCTCCAACAGATTTTATGGGTGTATTATTAGTTAATGCAATTTTAACCGCTAAATGTTTATTTGCCACGTTATATTTTTGTAAAATAGCCCCTTGCGCAGGCGGAAACAATACAAAACTAACTTTAGGTTTAGATGATTCAAATACATTGTATTTGTCTTCTTTAATTACTTGTTCTCTTAATTCTTGTTCTTTTTCGGTTGGTGAAAGTCCTGAAACATCTATATCAGAAACATCTAATGCTTTGATGGAATCTTTGTTCAGTTTTGCGTATTCTAAATCACCTGTTAATACTTTTTTAATAGAAGCAATATATGCATTGTTTATTTTCACCGATTTTTCAAGAGAATCTGATTTTATTGCCATTTCCAATGCGTCTTGTTTTAATTTTGTTGAAGCATACCCTGGAATATATTCGCGCAGAGGCGTAAATGCGATGATATAAGTAGTAACGAAAATGATTAAAATAGCGCCAATTGTTCCCACAACAAAGACATTCATTAAATTTAATTTTAATGAAAAGGTCTCTTCAAAAGTATCTTCGTTAAGAATAACTAGTCTTCTTTTGTTGTATAACTTTTTAAGAAGTAACTGTCTTTTTAGCTTTTTGTTAGCCATTTTTTGAACCAATTTATATCACAAATATACTAAATACAACGGGTTTGTAAATTGGAATAGTATAATTAATCGTTAAAAAATAATGATTTGTTAAATTCTTTATATCTTTGTGCTTTAAAATATTAAAATCATGAATGCATTAACTATATTTTTAGGAGTTGTTGGAGTTCCACAAATTATCTTAATTGCGGTAATAGTTTTATTACTTTTTGGTGGTAAAAAAATTCCAGAATTAATGAAAGGAATTGGAACTGGTATCAAAGAATTTAAAAACGCTGCCAAAGACGAACAACCAGCAAATTCTAAAAAAGAAGAAGAAACTAAAGAGTAATCTATTTAATTACCAATAAAAAAATTCCAAATTCCATTTAATTTAACTGGAATTTGGAATTTTTTTGTTATTTAGTGCAACCATTTTGTTTTCTGGTGTCTTTATATAATAACATTAAAATTATATACCATGAATAAATTAGTTTCGCTTTTTTGTGCAATAATTCTTATTGGCTGTACTGATATAGATGAATTAGTGAATTCTTCAACTCAAAACCCTGTTGATGTATATATTGCTGGAGTTAAGACAAATAATGCTGCCTATTGGAAAAATAATCAATCCTATTTATTAAGTGGTGGAGATGGTGGAGAAGCAACTAAAATTTGTGTATCAAATAACAACCTACATGTTTTAGGAAAGAAAACGTTAGACAACTGGAGAACAGAATATTTATATTGGGAAAACGGAAATCTAATCAATTTAAACACAGCATTTAATACACCAGCTCAATATGTTCACTCAATAACTGATATGGAGGTTGTTGGTAACGATGTGTATTTTGTAGGTTATACCAAAAATCCATTACTTGCTGTCGAAATATATGAATTAGCGTATTGGAAAAATGGGGTAAAAACCGTTTTAGACAACAATATTAATAACCCAACTTTTCAAGCAAAAATAAAAGTAGTTACAAATACCGTTTATGTGATTGGCAACACCTCTAGTTGCTTTAACTCTTGTCATGGAATATATGTAAATAACGTTTTTCAATCTGTTTCTGTAGGGGATTTATTAAAAGATATTACAGTAAAAGACAATCAGGTTTATGTTTATGGAACAAATACGTCAACAAATACAGGGTTTTACAAAAATATGGCAACTGGAGTTGAAACTACTTTAACAACAATCCCATCCGTTTTTAAATTACTTTTTGATAATAACAACACCTTCGTAGCAGATGGTGTAAATATTTTTAAAAACAATACACAAATATATAGTTCAAGCTTTTTTTCCTTTTACTTAGACTTTATTGCTTTAAATAATAATGTTTATATCTTAAAAAGAGAGGGCGATTTTGGAACTTTCGATGCAGTATATATTAACGATATAAATGTTTTTCAAATCTTTGTTGACCAAGGAAGATTTAATGCGCTCACTGTAGTTCAAAACTAAAAAAATGCAAGAAACCAATTGGCACGAGATATATAGTAAGCTTTCTCCTAAGCTCTTAGGTGTTTGTCGCAGATATATAAAGGATATCGCAACAGCCGAAGACATTGTTCAAGATGCCTTTATTATTGCGATTCAAAAAGAGCGTGAATTAAAAAACAAAGACGCTTTAAATGGATGGTTAAGTAGAATTGTGATAAACAGAGCTTTAAATTATTTGAAAAACGAACAGAAAATAAATTTTACAAGCACAACAAATTTTGAATTTGTTGATGAAACAACAGAAATGAATACCATAACATTAGATCATAAATCAGCCATTTTAGCTTCAAATTTTAGTCATGACGATTTATTGGAAGCGATTGATTCGCTTTCTGAAAACCATAAATCCGTTTTTAACCTTTATATTATTGATGGTTTTTCACACCTTGAAATTAGCAAACTATTGAGTATATCCGTTGGAACTTCTAAATCAAGTTTGTCAAGGGCAAGAAAAAATATTCAGGAATTTCTTTTTGAAAAACTTTCTTTACATTCAAAAGAGAAAAAGAAAAAACGAATAATTGCGTTTTTATTGTTTTTAGGTTTTGGAAACCAACTTTTTGCAAATTATTACAAAAAAACCTTTTCAAATTTTGAAATTTCGCCAAAAGACGAGTTTAATCCGGATAAAAAATGTGATAACTTAGACTTGATTTTACTTAATACGTCTATTTATCGAACTAAAATATTAAAATTAATCACTCTTTTTACAGGCTTAGTTTCATTGATTGTATTATTCTTTTACAATAACGCAACACCTAAAATAATACAAGAAACTAAAAAAAATACAATTATAAATACTATAGACAAAAAAGACACAATACGTTTATCAAATGAAGTGAAAACTTCAGAAAAAAAGAGGGCTATAATTGAAGTGAAAACACCAGCGTTACATATAAATTCTGTTGAAAAAAAGGATTCGGCAACCAATTCTGAAGTTCCAAAAATCGTTGTAATTAAAAAGCAAATTATTAAAAAAGATACGGTTTATGTTGAAAAAGAATAACTATTTTATTTGGTTTTTACTTCTTTTTCATCTTGGTTTTTCTCAAGAAAAAAAGGTTGACACGGTATATGTTTATGAAGAAGTAATCATTAGAGACACTGTTTTTTATGAAAAACCATTAACAAAAATAAAAGTCGATAAAGTAATCTTAAATAAAGAACAAAAAGGAAGTAAACCAAGTATTTCTGTTATTCAAAAAAAACAAACAACTATTATTTCTGCTGACACTATACTAATTAAACGGTTCAAAAATAATATTTTCTCTAATTTAGATTATAGTTTAAAACTTAACAGCGGTATAACTTCTTTTAGTTTATTAAAAGAATTTGAAATAAAAAACCAACATTATTTAAGTTTTGGATTGTTAGTAAAAAAGAAATTATTTAATTCGAATTTTTCCATTGGTACTGGAATTGAAACTTCTTTTTTATTAGATGTTGTAAAACAAACGAACACTAATTCTGAATCTGATTTATTGGGTTATTATTTCACAAATGATGGCAACCCAAAATTGTTTGAAAGTATAAATACAAAAGGGTTTCAATTTCAGGTTCCACTCCTGTTTTTTTGGAAAATAAATAAATTTACACCTTCAGTTGGTGTGTTTAGTATATTCAGCAAATACCAAGCAAAATTTATTGGTTCTAGCGGAAATTTACCGCTACGATTTGATGAAACGCAAACGTTTAACGCAAATGCTATTTATTTTGGTTATTTAGCTCAACTAGAATATTCTTTACATAAAAATTGGTCTATTGGAGCAAATTACTCATTTGCTTCGGCTAAAAAATTAGTGTTTCGTCGTGACGATGAATCTTTTGCAATATCTAAAAAACAGACGCAAACCACGTTTGGAATTGGTTTACGTTATACTTTTTTGCATTAAAATATCATCGTCAACTGAATGCGCTTTCTAGATTCATCTACCTCAACTACTTTTACTTGCAAGTGTTGATGCATTTTTACTATTTCATTCACATCAGAAACATAGCCTTCTTTTAATTGCGAAATGTGAACCAATCCACTTTCTTTGATTCCAACATCCACAAAACAACCAAAAGCCGTAATATTATTTACGATTCCAGGTAAAATCATGCCTATTCGTAAATCTTTTATGGTTTTTACATTCGGGTCGAATTCGAAAATTTTTGCGGCTTTTCTTGGATCTAATCCTGGTTTTTCTAGCTCTTTTAAAATGTCTTTTAAAGTTAAAATTCCGATTTCTGCCGTGATGTAATTCTCTGGTTTTATCTGCGCGATTTTTTCTTTATTGGCGATTAATTCAGTGGTTTTGATGCCTAAATCTTTTGCCATTTTTTCCACAATTGGATACGCTTCCGGATGCACTGCCGAATTATCAAATGGATTTTTCCCATCGCGAATTCTAATGAACGCTGCTGCTTGTTGATACGCTTTTTCTCCTAAACGAGGTACTTTTTTCAGTTGTTTTCTGTCTTCAAACGGACCATTTTCAGAACGATAAGCAACGATATTTTCCGCCATTTTTTCACCAATTCCAGAAACATAACTCAACAAAGATTTACTTGCGGTGTTGATATTAATTCCCACTGAATTTACACAACTCATCACCGTACTATCCAATGCTGATTGTAATTTGGTTTGATCAACATCGTGCTGATATTGTCCAACACCGATAGATTTTGGATCAATTTTTACCAATTCTGCCAATGGGTCAGAAAGTCGTCTTCCAATCGAAACCGAACCACGAACGGTAACATCATAATTTGAGAATTCTTCTCGTGCAATTTTACTCGCTGAATACACCGATGCACCCGCTTCAGAAACTACAAAAACTTGAACGGGTTTATCAAAAGCGATTTTTTTAATGAAAAATTCCGTTTCACGAGAAGCAGTTCCGTTTCCGATAGAAATTGCTTCAATATTGTACGCATTCACCATTGAACGAATTTTCTTCATCGCCATGGCAGTGTCGTTTTGTGGTGCGTGGGGATAAATGGTTTCGTTGTTTAATAAATCACCTTTTTCATCCAAACAAACCACTTTACAACCGGTTCTATATCCTGGGTCGATGGCTAAAATTCGTTTTTCTCCTAATGGTGGCGCTAACAACAACTGACGAAAATTTTCAGAAAATACATCAATCGCTTTAATATCAGCTTTTGCTTTCGCTTCTTGCAAGGCTTCGTTTGAAATAGCCGGTTCTAACAAACGTTTATAACTGTCTTTAATGGCTAATTCTAATTGTTCTGTGGCATCCGAATTTTTATTTTTGATGATATTTTCTTCGATAAAATCTAAAGCTTCTTCTTTTTCAACAGCGACATTTAACTTCACAAAACCTTCGGCTTCGGCACGCAACATGGCTAATAAACGATGCGATGGCGCTTTTGAAATAGGCTCGTTCCAATCAAAATACTGATTGAATTTTTGAGCGGCTTCCTCTTCTTTTTTAGTTTTAACAACTTTGGTTGTGATTTCTGCTTTTCGTTGGAATAAGCGACGTAAATTTTTACGAATAAAAATGTTTTCATTAATCCATTCGGCAATAATATCGCGCGCACCTTGTAGTGCATCGTCTTCATTTTTAACATTTGCATTCAAATAGTTGGAAGCCAAAAACTCAATATCATCATTTTTTTGACTCATGATGATTTTTGCCAACGGTTCTAATCCGTTTTCACGAGCTACATCGGCTTTGGTTTTTTTCTTCTTTTTGTACGGCAAATAGAAATCTTCTAATTCTTGTAAATCGAAACTGTTTTCAATTTTTGATTTCAATTCTGGTGAAAGCGCCTTTTGCTCTTCAATCGATTTTAAGATGCTTTCTTTTCGCTTGATAATTTCATCAAATTGCTTGTTTAATTTCGAAATCGCTTCTATTTGTACCTCATCTAAATTTCCGGTTTGGTCTTTTCGGTAACGCGAAATAAACGGAATCGTACAATCTTCTGAAAGTAATTTTATAGTTGCTTCAATGCTTTTTGGAGCAATGTTGGTTTGGTTTTGAATGAATTGAATGTTGGTCATTTTTGAAATTAAATCAATTTTATTTTACAAACTTAATTAGATTTGGATAAAATAACTTGATTTGTCCTTTTAAAATTGAAAAAGCACAAAACAAAGAATAACATACATTTAATAATAGTAAAGAATAATAAGTAATAAACCAATTTTTAGGATGAAATGAAGTAAAAGCACCATACATTGCAATTCCAAAAATAAGAATATTTATAAAAGAAAAAGCTATTTGAAAATTCAGAATATTCTTTCCTTGTCTGTTTACATCATAAATACTGTCTTTTTTGTTTATCCATAAAATCAATGGAAATATTATATTTCCTAAAGGAATTATTATTACTGAAAGAACAGAAAAATGTAATAAAAATAAATATTGTTTGTCTTCAATTTTTCCATACTCCATTAACTCTTCAATTGGTGTGTTTAAAACTTCACATATTAATTTCAGTGTATTGCCTCTAGGCTCATTTTCGTCTTTTTCGATTCTTTGTACCGTTCTTAAATTAATTTTTGCTAATTCAGAAAGTTCTTCTTGTGTCATACCTTTTTGCTTTCTAATTCTTGAAATTTTTGATCCTATGGTTTCCATAATTCTTTATTTTAAAATTTAATCAAAATTAGAAGGCCTATCTATTTTATCTTGCGGTATGTTTATGACATTGTTATGACATTGTTGCCTTTTATAATATATGGTTACTAAAATACTATCTTTGGACAAAAATATTAACTTTTGGAAGTACTATTTATTTATTTAATTATTATTAACAGCCTCTGTTTTTTAACTTATGGCTACGATAAATGGCAAGCTAAAAATAATAAAAGACGCATTTCAGAATTCAATTTGCTTTTATTAGCTGGTGTTGGTGGCACTATTGGTGGGATTTTAAGTATCTATCTTTTCAAACACAAAACCAATAAATTTTCTTTTATAATCGCTTTTTATACTATTGTGATACTTCAGTTTGTTTTATTGTATTTCGGAATTCAAACGTTTAAAAGCGAATCCGATATTCTCAATTATATCCGTTATTAACATACTTTCTTCGCTTTGTGTTTGAAGTGTGATGTCAGCTGCCAATCCGTGAAGATAAACACCTAATTTTGAAGCTTCTAAAGTAGTGTAACCTTGCGCTAAAAATGAAGTAATCATTCCAGTTAATGCATCACCAGAACCACCTTTTGCTAAACCAGAATTTCCTGTAGTGTTTTCAAAAGTTTGAATTCCGTCAGTGATAAAAGTTTTATGTCCTTTTAAGACAATAACGCAATTTAATTCCTTAGCTTTTTGAATTGCTGTAATTCTTCTTTCGGATTCTGAATTGTGTTCACCAAATAATCGATCAAATTCTTTTGGATGGGGCGTGAGAATAAATGGAAAATTAAAGTGCTTCCAATCGATTTTATACTTCGCAATTAAATTTAAAGCGTCAGCATCAAAAACTACGGGAAGTTTGTTTTCGTATAATTCGTAAATGTATTGCAGACTGATTTCATCTACTCCAATTCCAGGACCAATCCCAATAGCATTATAAGGTGATAAATCATTCATCACACAAGAATTGGCATACATGGCTTCGGGAATAGAATTGAAAAGTACATTTTTGTTTTCGGCAGAAAAAGCAACAGTTAGTAACCCAACACCTGAACGCAAACAAGCTTTGGAAGAAATAATAGCAGCGCCCATTTTATCTGTGCTTCCTGCAATTAATAAAGCATGACCATGTGTTCCTTTGTGAGAATCACATGGTCGTTTTTTATAATTTTTTTTTATGCAATTCAAATCTATTTTTAAAAGTTCCATTTGAATTGTTTTTAAGTTTTGGATTATTTACAAGCGATTTTTTTAACACGATTTCCGTGTCTTCCCCCTTCAAAAGAAGTTGTTAAAAAGGTATCAACCATTTCAATTGCTTGTTGAATAGAAGTGTAACGAGCTGGAATACTTAAAACATTAGCATCGTTATGTTGACGCGCTAAAGCAGCAATTTCTTTTGTCCAACATAAAGCCGCACGGATATCTTGGTGTTTGTTAGCCGTCATAGCAATTCCATTTCCTGAACCACAAATTACAATTCCTAAATCGGCTTTTTTACTTTCTACATCATACGCTACTGGATGACCAAAATCAGGATAATCAACACTATCAAAAGTATCGGTTCCATGATTATAAATGGTATGACCTTTTTCTTCTAAAAATTGAACGATTGCTTTTTTGTAGTCTGGACCAGCGTGGTCGTTTCCTATTGAAATTTTCATAAGTTGTTGTGTGTTTTGTCTATGCAAAAATACTAAAGATAAAGGAGTAAAAATAATATGATTTGGGTTTTGATATATTTTTAACCAAATCGTTTAAAATCAATGAATTATATAATAAAATAAAGTAAATATTACACATTGTTAATTACTTAATGTAAATCGTTGATAATCAGTTAACCTTAATTTAACATTAATTGTTAACAACTTTGGATAGAAATTTAGAAGTTTTTTTAGGTTGTAAAGAAAAAATTTGTAATCCAAAATAGGAATTAAAAATCCTAATTTAGTTTCGTGAATTTTTAGAAAAGTTATCAATAGAAAAAAATTAGTTTTCAACAGAAATCAACAATTGAAGTTATTTACAAAACTATTATAAAATCTATTTTCAACAACTGTTGATAACTACAAAATAAAGAATTTAGAAGGTCTTGTTTTCAGTTCTTTACTAATTTTTATAATTGTTAATTACATTGTATAAGTAACAATAACTTTTAAAAATGACTTATGTAAAAAAACTTATTCCACATATTAACACGCTATAATAACCATCATAAATTTAAATTTAATTAAAAATATTTTTTGTTGTTTTTAATAAATGTTGAAAACTTTCATTTTATCAATTTTGTTATAATTTGGTTAATTCTAATTTTTCAATTCTGATTTCTAATTTCTTCTTCGTAACTTTAAACAATAATTAGAAATGATACAATGAGTAAGAAACCAAAAAAATTAGGAAATAAACCAAAAGATTTTACTGCACAAATATTTAAAATACTTTCAAGAGAACCTTCTAAATCTTTTAATTACAAACAAATAGCTGCTGTTTTAGAACTTTCAGATACGAAAAGCAGAAACGAAATAATTAGAGATTTAAAAATACTTAAAGCACAAGATAAAATTCACGAAACGGAAATTGGAAAATATCAAATTATTTCCAAAGCAGAATATTACGAAGGAATTATAGATATGACTTCTCGTAAAACAGGCTATTTTGTTTGTGACGAATTAGAAGACGATGTTTTTGTTCCGTTTATTAACTTAAATCATGCATTAGATGGTGATAAAGTGAAAGCTTATATTTACAATAGAAGAAGTTCACGCAAACCAGAAGCAGAAGTTTTAGAAATTTTAGAACGAAAAAAATCAGAATTTGTTGGCGTGATTGATATTCAAAAAAACTTTGCTTTTGTAACAACAGCCAATGCTAAAATGTATACCGATATTTTCATCCCAAAAAATAAAATTGGTGATGCAGAACACGGAAATGTTGTTTTAGTAACTTTAGAAGATTGGCCAAAAAAAGCAGATTCTCCTTTTGGTTCAGTAATAAAAGTATTAGGAAAACCAGGCGAACACAATACCGAAATTCATGCGATTTTAGCTGAATATGGTTTACCGTATGATTTTCCAATTGAAGTAGAAGCGTATGCAAATAAAATTGATACTTCAATCACAGAAGAAGAAATAAAAAAACGTCGCGATATGCGAGATGTTTTAACCTTTACGATTGATCCAAAAGATGCTAAAGATTTTGATGATGCGTTATCGTTTCAAGTGTTAGAAAATGGAAATTACGAAATCGGAGTTCATATTGCTGATGTTTCGCATTATTTACAAGAAGGAACTATTTTAGATGATGAAGCGTATAAAAGAGCAACTTCGGTATATTTGGTAGATAGAGTAGTTCCAATGTTACCAGAAGTGTTATCCAACTTTGCTTGTTCACTTCGTCCTCATGAAGAAAAATATACATTTTCAGCTGTTTTTCAACTAAACAATAAAGCGGAAGTTTTAGATGCTTGGTTTGGAAGAACCGTAACGTATTCTGATCAACGTTTTGCGTATGAAGAAGCACAAAGTATCATCGAAACAAAATCAGATGTTATTCCAGCTGAAATTTCATTGACTGGAAACGAATACATTGTTCCAAAACCAATAGTTGATGCTACTTTAAAAATGGATGAATTAGCTAAAATTCTTCGAAGAAAAAGAATGGCAGCTGGAGCTATTTCGTTTGATAAAGTAGAAGTGAAATTTAATTTAAATGAAGACGCGGAACCAATTGGAGTGTACTTCAAACAAAGTAAAGATGCCAATCATTTGATTGAAGAATTCATGTTGTTAGCAAATAGAAAAGTAGCAGAATTCATTGGTAAACAAAAGAAAACATTCATTTACAGAATTCATGATGAGCCTAATGAAGATAAATTAATCAATCTTCAAACTGTGATTGCTAAGTTTGGTTATTCCATCAATTTCCGTTCTAAAAAAGATATTTCGAGTTCGTTAAACAATTTATTAGAAGAAGTTCAAGGTAAAAAAGAACAAAATTTGGTTGATACATTAACAATTAGAAGTATGAGTAAAGCTGCTTATTCGACTGAAAATATTGGTCATTACGGATTAGCTTTTGATTATTACAGTCATTTTACTTCGCCAATTCGTCGTTATCCGGATGTTATGGCACACCGTTTGTTACAATATTACATAGATGGCGGAAAAAGTGTAAGTGAAGATGAATACGAAGAAAAATGTGTGCATTCTTCACAAATGGAAGGTTTAGCGGCTCAAGCCGAACGCGATTCTGTGAAATACATGCAAGTAAAATACATGCAAGATCACAAAGACGAAGAGTTTTTAGGAGTTATTTCTGGTGTAACTGAATGGGGAATTTATGTAGAAATTATCGAAAACAAATGCGAAGGAATGTGTAGAATCAGAGAAATTAGAGATGATTATTACACTTTTGATGATAAACAATATGCTTTAGTAGGTGAAGTTTCTAAAAATATTTTACAATTAGGAGACGAAATTTACGTTAAAGTTAAAAATGCCGATTTAGTGAAAAAACAATTGGATTTTAATTATTTGAGAAAAAATGAATAGTTAATTTCTTATAAGAATTTAAAAATATTAAAATGAAGAAAATAGTTTATAGTTTATTATTAATTAGTTCAATAACTTTTGCCCAAACCGAAAAACAAGTTGGTGATTTTACCAAAGTAACCGCTTTTGATAAAATTGATATCAACCTAGTAGCTTCAACTGAAAATAAAGTTGTTTTAACGGGTGCCAATTCTCAAGAAGTTGAGTTAGTAAATAAAAATGGTGAATTAAAAATCAGAATGCCGTTAACAAAAATGTTAAGTGGTGACGATGTTTCCGCTACCGTTTATTACAAAAAATTAGACGCTGTTGAAGCTAATGAAGGCAGTAGAATTGCATCAAAAGATGAAATTTCAGCGATTAATTTTGATGTTATTTGTAAAGAAGGTTCTGAAATTAAACTGACTAATTTAAAAGCCGATAGATTACAAGTTCGTGTTTCGCAAGGAAGTATTGTAACTACAAAAGGAACCGTTAAAAATCAAGATATTTTATCTAATTCCGGTGGAAAATACGATGGACAAGATTGTAAAACCCAACAAACAGTAGTTACGGTAAACGCTGGCGGAATGGCTCATGTATACGCCACTGATTTAGTAGATGCTAAAACAAGAGCAGGTGGTGAAATAAAAATCTACGGTAAACCAAAACAAATCAACGAAAAAAAAATCGCTGGAGGAACTATTGAACAAGCGAAATAGTTTAGTGATTAGTAAAAAGTAACTAGTAATTAGTTATTTTTTCTAGAAATTAGTAATTTTATACTTTAATTCAAAAGAGCCTTGTGAACTTATCACTTATCACTCTTTACTTATCACTTAAATTTGCATTTACAAGACATACTTACCGCAATCCCTTGGGGACTTTTGTTAGCTTTTTCAATTGGTCCTGGTTTTTTTGTATTACTAGAAACTAGTATTACCAAAGGTTTTAGAGCAGCTTTTACCTTTGACTTAGGAATTGTTTTTGCCGATATTATATTTATTTTGATTGCGTATTTAAGTACCAATCAACTTTTAGAACAATTAAAAGATAATCCCACTTTATTTATTATTGGTGGAATTATCATGTTGGTTTACGGTTTAGTTTCTTTTATCATGCTAAAACGTAATTTTAAAAAACAACAAGACGAAGAACAAGACGACGATAACATTCCAAAAAAGAATTATTTCGCTTTGTTTTTTAAAGGTTTTTTATTGAATTTCATTAATATTGGAGTCTTAGGTTTTTGGATGATGATTATCATTACATATGGCCCTCAAATGGAAATGAATACTTCTCGTATTTCTATCTTTTTTGCTTCTATTTTAGCGTTTTATTTAGCATTTGATGTAGCTAAAATATTATTAGCAAAGCAATTGAAACACAAATTAATTCCAGCAAACATCTACAAGATTAAAAGAGTTATTAGTTTGGTTATTTCCATTTTTGGATTGTTTTTTATACTCCAAGGTTTTTTCCCAAAAGAAAAAGAAATGATAACCAATAAGTTATTACCTGATACTGCAGTTAGTGAGTAATTAAGAATATAATAAATAATGGCTAATAATAAAATTGACTTGTTTATTGAAATAGCACCAATCATTTTCAAAAGGTTAACTGAAAATTATGATTATATTTTAGAAGAACCTCAGTTATATCAAATAAATGGTCAAAAATGGTCTGCAAAACTTATTTATATAAATTCAGATATAAAAAGGAAAATTGAAATTGAACAGGCACCTTATTATACTGATTATGGATTTACTTTTTTTATTTATAATCTCGATAATGATGAATATTTAATTACTTGTAATATTCCACACGAAAATCAAGATAATAATTCAGATTTTATAATAAATGCTTGTGATATTATTTTTTCTAATGATACATATAAAAAAGTAATAAATGGAACTCTTTGGATTAAACAAAACTCGCCTTAACAAAAAATTATCCCATAAAAAAACCTCCTAATTTCTTAGAAGGTTTTGGAGGCATCTCCCGGATTCGAACCGGGGTAGACGGTTTTGCAGACCGCTGCCTAGCCGCTCGGCCAAGACGCCATTGTTGAACGGACTGCAAATTTACATTTTATTTCTTCTTTTCCAAAAATATTAAGCATTTATTAAGTAGAAATATTTAGTTTTAAAGTTTAATTTTGTTCAAAACAAATAGTTGATTAATTATGAAGAATTTACGTTACCTTAAACCTATAGTTAGTTTTTTCTTAATCGGTTTGTGTATAACCACTATTAGTAGAATTCTCTTGTTTTTTATTTTCAAAGAACGAGTTGTTGAGAACCCAAATTATGGACAATTGTTTTTAATTGGTCTTCGTTTTGATTTAATTCTTATGAGTTACATTGCTTTTTTACCAGCGGTGTTACTTTCTTTACTTCCAGATTCGGTGTTACAATACATTAAAAAATTCTTCAATATTTACTTTATTTTCTTCTTGTTTTTGTTTCTACTAATGGAATTATCAACATTAGATTTTATTAATCAATACGATACACGTCCAAATCGTTTATTTTTAGATTATTTAATTTATCCTAAAGAAGTGGTTGGAACACTTTTAAAAAGTTATTTACCTTCATTAATTATAACTACTATTTTATTAAACAGTGCTTTATTTTTTGCTTTAAAATTTGGTAAAAAATTATTTTATCCTCAAGAAAGTAACTATAAAACTAAATTACTTTTATTTTTAGTCGTTTCATTTTTCTTGTTTTGGGGTGCTCGAGGTAGTTTAACAACTAAACGACCAATAAACGCAAGTAATGCTATTTTTTGTTCGGATCAAATGACAAACTCATTGGGATTAAATTCGTTTTACACAGTTGCTTTTGCGGCTTATTCTATGAAGAACGAAGGGGATGTGAAAAAATATGGAAAAATGGATGAATTAGAAGCCTACAGCTGTGTAAAAAAATACATGGATGTAACCGAATTTCTTCCAGGAGAAGTTCCTTTTTTACATCTTCAAAAACCAGATGTTTCTCAACCTAATTACAATGTTGTTGTTTTTTTACAAGAAAGTTTAGGTGCCGAATATGTGGGATGTTTAAATGGTTTGCCACTAACTCCTGAATTGGATAAACTATCAAAAGAAGGCTTATTGTTTACTAATTTATATTGTACAGGAACAAGAAGTGTGCGTGGAATTGAGCAAGTAACTGCTGGATTTTTACCAAATCCTTCTGAAAGTATTGTAAAACTTAGTGGTTCTCAACAAGGATTTTTTACGTTAGCAGACGCTTTTGGTCGTCATAATTATGATACTAGTTTCATTTATGGAGGAATGGCTAATTTTGATAATATGGCTTCTTTTTTTAATGGAAATGGTTTTAAAAATATAATTGATGAAACTGATTTTGATGCCGATGGTAAAAAATACGCCATGAAAGGAACTTGGGGATATTCTGATGAAGATTTAGCAGTGAAAGCAAACGAATACTACAAAAGCCTTGGTAAAAAACCATTCTTTTCATTAATGTTTTCTACTTCAAATCATGAGCCTTTTGAGTTTCCAGATGGAAGAATTAAATTGTATGAACAACCAAAAAACACAGTGCACAACGCAATGAAATATGCCGATTTTTCTATTGGTAAATTCTTTGAATTGGCTAAAAAAGAAGCCTATTTCAAAAACACTATTTTTGTTGTAATAGCTGATCATAACACCAGAACCTATGGTAAGAATTTAGTTCCAGTTAATAAATTTCATATTCCAGCTTTAATCATTGCACCTAATGTTGAAAAAGGAATTACTTATGATAATTTAGCAAGTCAAATGGATATTCCGTCAACAGTTTTAGCTTTGTCTGGAATAACTACTAAAACTCCAATGGTTGGAAGAAATTTATTAAAATTACCAAAAGGCACAAAAGGAAGAACCATTATGTTATTCCATGAAACGTATGCTTTTAGAGTAGATGACGATATTGTTATCTTAAATCCAAATGCAAAACCATTACAATTTAAAGTAAAAAGCGACACAGAATTAATTCCAGTTGCTTTAAATGAAGAATTAGCCAAAGATGCTTTAGCGCATATTGTAGCATCAAGCAATATGTATAAAAATAGAGTGTATAAAATTGATTAAAAAAACTTATTTTCATACTGAACTCGATTCAGCATCTAAAAAAAAAAGAATCGGATGTTAATTCCGATTCTTTTTTTAATTTCTAAACTCTTCCATTTCTATCGTAACTGCTTCTACATCGCCTCCAATAGGTGGATTTAATTTAGAAACGGCTAATTTTATTCTAGAAATCGACGGTATTTCCGCAAAACATCTAGTGATAATGCGTTGGGCAACATGTTCTAATAATTTGGAACGAATCGCCATTTCTTCTACTACAATTTTATTCAATAACACATAATCAACCGTATCTGCTAACTCATCTGTTTGAGAAGATTTACGTAAATCGGTTTTTATTTCTAAATCTACTCGGTAGTCAGAACCTATTTTTCCTTCTTCAATTAAACATCCGTGGTAGGAAAAAGTGCGGATATTTTGTAATTTAATAGTTCCCATAATTAATGTGTTAATTGTTTTTAGTTAATTGTTTATTGTTATGAAAACTTGGTTCAACCATAAACCATAAACCATAAACTTTTTTTATCTTTGTCAAAAGTAAAAAAAACAATGTCAACAGAAGAAAAATCATTGAATTTTATAGAACAAATCATTGAAGAAGATTTAAAAAATGGTTTGTCAACAGATAAATTACGTTTTCGTTTTCCACCAGAACCAAATGGTTATTTGCACGTGGGTCATGCCAGTGCAATTTGCTTAAATTTTGGTTTAGGAATCGATTACAAAGCGCCAGTAAATCTTCGTTTTGACGATACCAATCCATCTAAAGAAGAGCAAGAATATGTTGATGCTATTAAGCGCGATGTGGAATGGCTTGGTTTTCAATGGGATAAAGAATGTTATGCTTCTGATTATTTCCAACAATTGTATGATTGGGCTGTGGAATTAATCAAAAAAGATAAAGCGTATGTGGATAGCCAAACTTCCGAAGAAA
>JBIKZB010000127.1:0-5572 GCA_044354955.1 Flavobacterium sp.
AGACAATATTTACATTGGAATAGCATTAATTGCCGTTTTTGGTCTTTTAGGCTTGCTGTTCAAATCGAGACTTTTCTTGCTTATTGAAAAAATTTATAAGAAAGAAAAATACGAGACAATCGTTGCATACAAACAAAAAAATTAATTTAATTATACTAAATTATCATGATACAAGTAAACAATCTTACCAAAAAATATAACAACACTACAGTTTTAAATATTCAAGAACTAGAAATTCCAAAAGGACAAAGTTTTGGTCTTGTGGGAAATAATGGCGCTGGAAAAACAACATTTTTTAGCTTGTTATTAGATTTAATTGAACCAACAACTGGTGGAATTATCAATCATACTATTCAAGTAAATACCAATGAAAATTGGAAAAAATTCACTGGTGCTTTCTTAGACGAGAGTTTTTTAATTGGCTATTTAACTGCCGAAGAATATTTTTATTTTATTGGTGAATTACGTGGACAAAACAAAGCAGATGTTGATGCTTTACTAAAAAAATACGAAGAATTCTTTAACAATGAAATTCTAAATACAAAAAAATACCTTCGTGATTTATCCAAAGGAAACATGAAAAAAGTGGGTATTATTGCAACATTAATTGGAAATCCAGAAGTAGTTATTTTAGATGAACCGTTTGCTAATTTAGATCCCACAACGGTAAATCGATTAAAGAAAATTGTAAAAGAACTAGCAGAAAACCCTAATGTTACCGTTTTAATCTCTAGTCACGATTTAATTCACACTGTTGAAGTTTGTAATCGAATTGTAGCTTTAAACAAAGGTGAAGTGGTTAAAGACATTATCACTTCGGAAGAAACTTTAAAAGAATTAGAAGCTTTTTTCGCCGTGTAACACTTTATTATTTTATACTTTTATAATCGTAAGTTTCATCGCTTACGATTTTTTTTTGAAAATATTTTAAAGGCGTCCCAACCTTTTACCAACTTTTCTGCTCTATATAAAAAAGCAAGTTTACCAATGGATGTAAAACACATACAAGGCTGCCGAAAAAAACACCGCGAAGCGCAACGCTTGGTGTATGAAATTATGGCACCCAAACTCTATCGTTTGTGCAAACGGTATTTAAAAAAGGAGGAAGAAATAGAAGAAGTTTTGGCCGATGCCTTTTTTACCCTATTTACAAAAATCGATCAATTGAAAGAAGATTTGGCTTTTGAAGCTTGGGCACGAAAAATAACTGTGAACAATTGTTTATTGCAAATTAAAAAGAACATCAACTTTAATTTGTATTTGGAAGATGTAAGCTATAATTCGCAACCTCTTGCCGATGAAGTTACCGATTTAGAAGAAGAAGATTTGCTTAATTTACTAAAGTATATTCCCGATGGATGTCAAACGATTTTCAATTTATTTGTAATTGAAGGGTATTCGCACAAAGAAATTGCTGAACAACTTGGCATTAGTGAAGGAACATCGAAATCGCAATTGAATGCCGCTAAGAGTAAATTAAAAGAATTGGTAAGAACTTTTTATTATCAAAAAGCAAAATAGTCATGGGAACAGAAGAAAAATTATATAAAAAAATACAACAAGCTGCCGAAAACGCCGAGCAGAAAGACTTTCCTGGAATGGAGAAGATTTGGGCGCGTGTGGAAGACAAGCTAGAAACACAAACGCTAAAAAAGGAAAAACATTTGTGGAAAAAATTAGCAGTAGCTGCATCAATAGTTTTAGTTGGAACACTAACTTTTTTCTTACTACAAGAAAAAGAAAATGTTGTTCTCCCAATAAATTCAATTACTACGATTGATACCACAAAAAACAATATTCCAATGCCAGAATCGGCGAATGGTTTAGTAAATACATCTCCAGAAATTAAAAAAGAGGCTGAGCAGATTTTGCAACAACAAATTGTGATTCAGAATAATATTGTGATTAATGATACGATTAATTACAAATCGAAAAAAGAAGTTACACTTTCTGCACCTATTGCTATGGAAGAAGTTCAAGAAACTGCAAAAACGAGTTTGGTTCCGAGTTACAATAATAGCATGTCTAATTCAGCTTCAATAAATAATGCAGGTTATTTAGCAAAGGGAAAGCGTTACGATGTTTCGATGAATTTGGCAGCAACTAATCAGGATAAAGACAAAGTAGTAGCAAATGATGATTTACTACTTATTAATGGTGAATTGAGCAAAAAATCGCTTTCCAACCTTAATCCAGATGAGATTGAGTCTATCGTTGAACTAAAAGAACCTATTTATTTTATTAACGGAGTGGAATATTCGGAAGAATCATTATTTGGAGAAAATCCTACCAGTCCGTATGCGCCTTTAAATAAACAAAAAATTGACAAAATTGAAGTCATCCAACCTGCAGATGCTGTAAAAATTTACGGTAAAAAAGGAGAAAAAGGGGTGGTGATTATTTCGATTAAGAAGTAAAAGTTCAATGTCAATGTCAATATCAAATTCAAAAAACAAAACATAAAAATGAAAACTTTAAAATTCACACTAACAATTGTTATACTATTTTTAGTAAATATCACTTTTAGTCAAGATAAGAATGTAAAAATTGTTTCCAAAAAAAACGATCCATTAATTGTTGTAAACGATTCCATCTTAAAATATGAAGTTTTAGAATTCTTAAATCCAAACGATATTGAATCGGTAACGGTTTGGAAAGATGCAAAGGCTATTTCTTTATATGGTGATAAAGGTAAATTTGGAGTTATTGCCATTACAACTAAAAATTTATCTAAGAGGAAACTACGAAAAATGTATAAAGAATATAGTTTAGAAAATGTTCAAAAAAATGAAACCGAAATTTTTAAAATTTCTGGAATAGTGTATGATTATGGAAAACTTGCAATTCCCGGGGCATATATAAAAAATCTGAATTCAAACGCAATTGCTCAAACCGATTTTGATGGAAAATTTTCGATTGAAGTTAAAATAAATGATGTTTTAGAAATATCTTTTATTCAATTCGAATCTCAAAAAGTTAAAATTAAAAATAAAGAAAATCTTGTTATTAATCTCAACGTAGAACATCAAATTATGGTTGAAAAACCTGTAATTTATCTTTATCCGAAAGAAAAAACAACAATTGACATAAAACTAAATTTAAAAGGAAAGCTACTAACTACTTTTCCAAAATACGATAAAAATTGGGAAGTAATTGCGGAACCAAACGGACAAATTTATGATAAAAAAACAAATCGTTATTACAACTCTTTATTTTGGGATGGAACAATTGACTTCCCAAAAGAACATTACGAATATAATGATGGCTTTGTAGTTCCAAAAGAAAAGTTAGCCGAATTTTTGATTAAAAAGTTAGAATATGTTGGTCTAAACAATCAAGAAACAAACGAATTTATACAATATTGGTTGCCAATTTTAGAACGAAACAAATATAATTTTATTCATTTTTTAGTAAATGAAAAATGCAATGAGATAGCTGACTTAAAAATCAATCCAAAACCAGAAACATCTATTAGAATTTATATGGAATTTTATGGTTTAGAAAATTTTATAAATTACAACGAACAACAACTTCCAAAAACAGAACGTAAAGGTTTTACTCTAATAGAATGGGGTGGTGCAGATGTTTCATCAAAACTTAAAAACAATGAACTTTAAACTAACCCTAATAGCTCTTATATTCTGCTTAACATTTCAAGCTCAAGAGAAAAAACAAAACGACACCATCAAAATCGAAATTAATTCGAATACAAAAACGATTTATCTTTTGGGCGGAATTGCATCAGTGATTTCCAAAGAAGATTTGGCTTTTGCTAAAAAGTATAATGTCCAATTTCATGATTTTGGTTGTGTTGCTCCTACCAATTTTAAAGAATATGAAACTAAAAATGCTATGGTTTTTGAATACTTAAATAAAACGTTTGGTAAATTATGGCAAAAAGAAATTAAACCTAGTGTTTTAGGATTTGAGAAGTGGAAGAAGAAAAAAGCCATAAAAAAAGCTCCAAATGGAGCTTTTTAAATTACTTTTCTATCTCCTTCAAAGAATCCATTTTCTTATGCGCTAAGAATCCTTTGATGTCTTCGAAATGTTCTTTTACACGTTTGTAACCAAATTCGAATACTTTTTCGGCTAAACCGTCTAAAAAATCACGGTCGTGCGACACTAAGATTAAGGTGCCATCAAAATCACGTAAAGCATCTTTGATGATGTCTTTGGTTTTCATATCCAAGTGATTCGTTGGTTCATCCAGAATTAAAACATTCACAGGTTCTAATAATAATTTAATCATTGCCAAACGCGTTTTTTCTCCTCCAGAAAGCACTTTTACTTTCTTTTGAATGTCGTCGCCCTTGAACATGAATGCGCCTAATAAATCTTTGATTTTTGTACGAACATCACCCACAGCAATTTGGTCAATCGTTTCAAAAATGGTCATTTCTCCATCTAATAACGAAGCTTGATTTTGTGCAAAATAACCAATTTGAGCATTGTGCCCCACTTCTAGTTTTCCGTCAAAATCAATTTCGCCCATAATCGCTTTAATCATGGTTGATTTTCCTTCTCCGTTTTTCCCAACTAAAGCAACTTTTTGACCACGTTCAATTACCATATTGGCATCTTTGAAAACCACATGGTCGCCATATGTTTTTGATAAACCTTCTACAACCACAGGATATTGTCCAGAACGTGGTGAAGGTGGAAATTTTAGTTTCAAGGCAGAAGTATCAATTTCGTCTACTTCAATTGGAACAATTTTTTCCAACATTTTTACACGCGATTGCACCGATTCAGTTTTGGAAAAAGTTCCTCTAAAACGATCAATAAAGGCTTGGTTTTCGGCAATGAACTTCTGTTGTTCATCGTATGCTTTTTGTTGGTGAATTCTTCTATCTTTTCGCAATTCTAAATATTCAGAATATACGGCTTTGTAATCGTAAATGCGTCCCATTGTAACTTCAATAGTACGATTGGTAATATTATCAACAAAGGTTTTATCGTGGGAAATTACCATAACCGCTTTTGCCTGATTAATCAAGAAATCCTCTAACCACTGAATACTTTCGATATCCATGTGATTGGTAGGCTCATCTAACAAAATTAAGTCAGGTTTTTTCAATAGGATTTTTGCTAATTCGATACGCATTCTCCAACCTCCAGAAAATTCAGAAGTTTGTCTGGTAAAATCTTCGCGTTCAAAACCTAACCCTTTTAATACTTTTTCAACTTCGGCTTCGTAATTTACTTCTTCAATTGAATAGAATTTTTCAGATAGTTCCGAAACACGTTCAATCAATTTCATGTATTCATCACTTTCATAATCAGTACGAATCGTTAATTGCTCATTGATTTCGTCGATTTCTTTCTTCATGTTCAACACATCAGCAAACGCTTTTGATGTTTCTTCCATCACGGTACAATCATCAGAAGTTAACAAATGCTGTGGCAAATAAGCAATTACAGCATCACTAGGTGCCGAAATAACCCCACGAGTAGGTTTGTTTTCTCCTGCAACAATTTTTAAAAGTGTAGATTTTCCTGCTCCATTTTTACCCATAAGGGCAATTTTATCATTTTCATTGATGGCAAAAGTTACTTCACTAAAAAGAGT
>JBIKZB010000128.1:0-5533 GCA_044354955.1 Flavobacterium sp.
CTTCCGATCTCCAAGACCCGAAACCTACTAAAGATACTCTACCACCTTTGTTTAAAGTTCCTTCAACATTGCTTAAAAATGATTCTAAAGCTAATTTTGCAGCTGCTTTTGTAATTCCAGCAGAAGCTGCCATTGCATCGATTAATTCTGATTTGTTCATAATAAAATTATTTATAATTGGTTATACTTAATTATTTATAACAAATTTAGCTGTATTGTTGAACTACGCAAGTGTTAGAGCAATTTTTCGATTAAAATGTTAATAAATTACAGTAAATGTTAATAACATTGTTTGTTTTTTTGCATTTTACCCTTAAATATAGTGTTTTCAAGGCTTAAAGCGCTATTACGTTTTCTGAAAACGAAATTCCATTTAATAATTCATGCGCCAACATTCTTTTCTTTCCAGGAAATTGTAAACTTTCTATTTTTAAAATCCCGTCTTTCGAGCTAATAAAAATTTCTTTTTTAGTGGTTGTAATCTTTCCAATTGCATCCGAATGTGTTTTTTCTTCAAAACTTGCCAAATAAATTTTCACATTCCATTCGTTTTCTCCATCTTTAATAAATGTCCAAGCGGCTGGATAAGGCGATAAACCTCTTATCAAATTAAAAATCGTTTGTCCAGATTGCGACCAATCGATTTTGCAATTTTCCTTGTTTAATTTATAAGCCGTTTTAACATCGGGGTTGTTTTCTTGTAAAGTTGTTGTGGCTTTTCCCGCTTCAATTAATTCAAGTGTTTCTAAAACGGTCTCACTTCCTAAATGCATCAAGCGGTCATGGAGTTCACCAGCGGTTTCATTAGCGCCTATTTCCGTTGCTTTGCTTAATATCATGGCGCCTGTGTCAATTTTATCATCTATAAAGAAAGAAGTAACTCCGGTTTTGGTTTCGCCATTAATAATTGCCCAATTGATTGGAGCAGCTCCACGATATTCAGGCAGTAATGAAGCATGTAAGTTAAAAGTGCCTAATTTTGGCATTTTCCAAACAACTTCAGGTAACATTCTAAAAGCAACCACCACTTGTAAATTGGCCTCTAAACTTTTTAATTCTGCTAAAAAATCTTCTGATTTTAAATTGGTTGGTTGTAATAAACGTAAGTTTTTTTCTAATGCATATTCTTTAACCGCACTGGTGCTTACTTTTTGTCCTCTACCGGCAGGTTTGTCAGGTGCAGTGATAACACCAACAATTTCATAGTTTTTTTGATAAATGGTATCCAAAATCCCAACAGCAAAGTCAGGGGTTCCCATGAATACAATTTTAAGTTTTTCCATTATATAAGGTAATATTGATTGTTTGAATTTATTTTGACAGTATGATTTTCCAGTAATAATTGCAAAGCAAAGATAGTCGCTTCTGCAGAAATGTGAAGTTGGTTTTCAATTTCTCTAGAGGAAAGTGCTTTTTTCTGCAATAAATTAATGATGGATTGTGTGTTTTCTATTGGGTTGGCTTTTTTTTGAGAAACACAATAGGAGCAAATGCCGCATTCTTTTTTTGTAATTTCATCAAAATAGGCAAGTAGTAACTTGTTTTTACAGGAATCTTCGTTTGTAATGTAGTGCACTACACTTTGGAATTGCGTTTCTTTTAAATTATTTTGATGTTCTAAAAATTTTGCTACTCTATTAATCGTTAAATCATCTTCTCGTACTTCATTGAAAGTAATACTACTATCATTATTTTTAGCATGTAAAACAATACAGTTACTCGCAGTTAACTGATCAATAACTTCCTCTACACGTGTTTCTGTGCAATTTGATTTTTTAGCAATTAAATGTGGATTGATAGTAGTTTCTACATCAAAAATACCAGAATACGTTCTTAGGATGCTAGTAATAATTGGTTCATCATGTGGATGCAAACTAATGTATCGAATGACTTCTTTACTAGGAATAATAAATTGAAGACTGATTTTCTCGTTAGATTCGCTTTGAAAGGTTAAAATACCTTGACGATCTAAAAATTGGATGCTGTTAAACGTTTTTAGAATTGGAAAATTATAATGACTGCAAAATTGATTCAAATTAAAAGCGAAATTTTCGTTAAACCCTTCTCCATAAGCAATTCGGAAATAATTATTAAGTTTTACATAAACATCACGCACAAATTTTTTATCGGGTAAAACATCAATAAATTGTCTTTTTGTATAATCAATATCGCTAGTATTTGTAACAATAATTCCAAAGGCCTTTTCACCGTTTCTACCGGCTCTTCCCGCTTCTTGATAATAATTTTCAATATTTTCTGGAAGTTGAATGTGAAGCACCGTTTTTACATCGGGTTTGTCGATTCCCATTCCAAAAGCATTCGTAGCTACTATAACTTGTGCTTTATTTTCTAGCCAGGATTGCATGTTTTTTTCTTTCTCTTTGGAAGGTAATCCGCCATGATAATAAGTACAAGTAAATCCAAGTTGGTTTAGTTGTTGCGAAGTTTCAATACACGATTTACGATTACGAACATAAATAATTGAAGATTGCGGATTTTTAGTTAAAATCTGTTGAACTTTGAAGAGTTTATCCTCAGTTTTAATAACATGATAGGCTAAATTTTCTCGCGTAAACGATTTGGTAAATACTTTTGGATTGACTAATGCTAAATGGGTACAAATATCTTCTTGAACTCTTTTGTTTGCCGTAGCGGTCAATGCTAAAAATGGAGTAGAAGGGAAGTGTTCTTTTAGATTTGAAATTTTTAAATACGCGGGTCTAAAATCATGTCCCCATTGGCTCACACAATGCGCTTCGTCAATTGCAATAAGGTTAATGGAAAGTTGTTTTAAACGTTCTACAATCCAGTCGTGTTGTAAGCGTTCTGGCGAAAGGTATAAGAATTTGTAATTTCCAAATTGACAATTATCTAAGATGTTAATTACTTCGTCTTGTGGAATGCCGCCCGTTAAAGCTATTGCTTTGATGTTTTTACTTTGTAAATTTTGAACTTGGTCTTTCATCAAAGCAATCAAAGGCGAAATCACCAAACAAATACCATTCAACATCAGAGCCGGGATTTGAAAACATACTGATTTTCCTCCGCCAGTAGGCAAAAGCGCAAACGTGTCATTTCCTTCCAATACAGATTGAATGATTTCTTCTTGCGGGGTTCTAAAACAATCGTGTTTCCAGTATTTTTGAAGAATTTGTAGGGCTTCAGACATGTTATAAGGCTTTTAGAAACACTAAAATATAAAAAATATTATTGCGAAAGATGTTTCATAATAAAATCGACACGATTTTCAACTGAGTCTTTTGGAACTTCCGTAATTGAATACCCATAGTTTTTATAGGTTTCCATTAAATGTTCGTGAATTAAAACGGCTTGTTCATAATTTTCATAACGTTCCGCATCGCTTACATAAATTTCCTTCCAAGGTGGTAATACAAAAATAGCGGTATATTTATGTTCTTGGCAAGCTTTGTCAAAAAATGAGGGATATGAATCGCCAATGTAGTGCATATAGGCTAAAACATCTGGAATGCCTCGGTCTAAAAAAACAATGTTAGCTTCTTCATTTAAAGCCTCTTTGAATTGTCTTTTTCGTCCTTCCAATAGTAATTCACTAAATAAAAGTGGTTTTTCCAAAAACAATTGTTCTATACCTTGTTCTTGTGCTTCACGTATTACTTCACGGGAAACCTCAGGATAACAAGTGTGTCCTTTTTCTTTTAAAGCATCTATTAACGTGGTTTTTCCAGAGCTTGGTCCACCAATTAAAACCACAATTTCTTTATTCATAAACGAAATTCTAAGGCGCAAAAGTAAGTTTTTTTAAAAATCTAATCAACTTTAAACCCAGAATCCGCATTAGACTTCGTAGCGAAACTGAATTATTCAATAAAATCAAGAGCTCACGGACTATTTTTAAAGATGTAATACTCTGGTATTTTGAATTTAAAAATAGGAGTAAGTTCTTGGTTTTGAAGAAGAATTTAGTTGGAGTAGATTTCTAATGTGGAATCTGGGTTAAAATTTATAAGTTACTACAATATAATTCTGAACAGAAAAAAGTATATTTGCTTTTCCAATACGAAATGATGATGGATAAGAAAACAGAAGATTTTTACGTTAGATTGAAAGAAGAATTAACGAACTCAACAATTTGGCCTTCAGAGTATTTGTACAAGTTTATTATGCCTTCAAATGCGCACAGTATTGCTAAGGTTGAAGCAGCTTTTAATAATATGGGAGCAGTAATAACAACACAACAATCGAAAACAGGTAAATTCACTAGTGTTTCAATAAGTGTTACTATGGCAAATCCACAAGCTGTGATAGATAAATATATAGCCGTTTCAGATATAGAAGGCATCATTTCATTATAATATAAACATGCAAGAAGAAGTAAGTTATTTAGAATACAATTCAGAACGTTCGCATTTGATTATTCCTGAATACGGAAGGCATTTACAGAAATTGATAGACCAAGCTACTGAAATTGAAGAAAGAGAAGAACGAAACAAAGCAGCTAAATACATCATTTCGGTGATGGGATCTTTGAATCCGCATTTGAGAGATGTTTTGGATTTTCAACATAAATTATGGGACCAGTTGTTTATTATGTCTGATTTTAAATTAGATGTTGATTCGCCTTATCCTATTCCTTCTAAGGACATTTTAACGCAGAAACCGGATCGTTTAAAATATCCTCAAAATTTTCCAAAATACCGTTTTTACGGAAACAACATCAAATACATGATTGATGTTGCCAACAGTTGGGAAGAAAGCGATTTGAAAAATGCTTTAGTTTTAGTGATTGCTAATCACATGAAAAAAAGTTATTTGAGTTGGAACAAGGATACCGTTACAGACGAAATTATTTTCCAACACTTGTTTGAATTATCTGATGGAAAAATTGATCTAAAGAGTACAAAAGAAGAACTTTCGAACACGCACGATTTAATGAAAGTGAATAAGAAAGTTTCTAATAAAACCCAATTTGGTCCGAGTAAAGTTGGGATTATTAAGAAAAACATCAATCCGAAAGGACATTTAAATAAGAACAATCAAAATAAAAATACATTTAAAAAATAGTTAGTTACATGGGAACATTTAAAATAGAAGGAGGAATAGCATTAAAAGGAGATATTACACCACAAGGTGCGAAAAATGAAGCTTTACAAGTCTTATGTCCTGTTTTGCTAACTTCTGAAAAAGTAAGGGTAACTAATATTCCAGATATTATTGATGTTAACAAACTAATTACACTTTTAGGTAATTTAGGGGTTAAAATTCAAAAAAACGGACCCGGTGATTATACTTTTCAAGCTGATGAGGTAAATGTAAATTACTTAAAAACAGAAGCTTTCAAAAAAGAAGGTGGAAGTTTAAGAGGGTCTATTATGATTGTTGGACCTTTATTAGCGCGTTTTGGTTGTGGTTATATTCCAAAACCTGGAGGAGATAAAATTGGTCGTCGTCGTTTAGATACGCACTTTGAAGGTTTTATTAACTTAGGCGCTAAATTTAGATACGAAAGAGAAGACCATTTCTACGGAGTGGAAATCGATGGAAGATTACAAGG
>JBIKZB010000129.1:0-5487 GCA_044354955.1 Flavobacterium sp.
CTCCAGCTATTTTAGAAATGGTAGATGAAATGTACAAAGAATTACACATTCCAGCTGAGAAAGACATTTTAGCGGCACAATTAAGTTTGTATAGCAAAAAAGCAGGTTATACTTTAGCTCCAATGGTAGAGAAATTAGCTAAAGAGAACAATGGAGATTTTACTAAATATGTAAATGATGCTTTTGATTTAAGTATTTTTACTTCAAAAGAAAAAGTAAAAGCATTTTTAGACTTACCATCAGAAACTTTATTAACAAATGACCCATTATATGCTTTATCTAATGATTTAACAACTCATTTTGGAAAAAGAAGTGAAGAGTTAATGAAAGCACAAAACGATTTTGGTGCGTCTTTCCGTTTATTAGTAGAAGGATTAAGAGAATCTAAAATTGGTGAAATCAAATATCCAGATGCAAATTCAACGTTGCGTTTAACTTATGGAAAAGTTCGTTCTTTACCTGCAGACAAACGTAATGATGCAACTATTAATAACTACACTACATTAGCAGGTCAGGTTAAAAAATACAAAAAAGGTGATTTAGAATTTGATTTACCTACTAAAGTATTAGATATGAGCGCTAAAAAAGAATATGGTCGTTATGCAGATAAAGACGGTTCTTTACACGTTTGTTTCTTAACTGATAATGATATTACAGGTGGAAATTCAGGTTCTCCAGTATTAAACGGAAAAGGTGAGTTAATCGGTTTAGCATTCGACGGAAACATCGAAGCTATGGCGGGTGACGTAATCTTTGACAAAAAATTACAAAGAACAATCAACGTTGATATTCGTTACGTGTTATGGGTAATTGAGAATTTCTCAGGAGCTAAACACATTGTAGACGAAATGACAATTGTGAAGTAATTTTCAAATACAATAAAATTAAAACGACTTGAGCAATCAAGTCGTTTTTTTATGCTAAAAATCCAAAATCATTTCACTATTTTTGGAAAATGAAATCGACACTAAAAAAGTTTGCGTAAGTAAATTCCAATAATAAAAAAGCGATACCATATGTTACCTATGAAAATGTTAATAAAACATATGAAAAACATTCAAATCTTTTTTCTATTGATTTCGTTTTCAGTCTTTTCACAATCAACGTTTGAAAAGGCTGAGAAATTATATGCTCAAAAAAAATATACTGAATCCGAAAAACTATTTTCCGAACATTTAAAAGTGCAACCCAATCATGCAAGAGCTATTGAATATCTTGGCGATATTGCGGGACATCAAAAAGATTGGGATGCCGCGATTACGTATTATAAAAAGCTGAAAGTAACTTCTCCTAAAAACGCCAACTATTGGTACAAATATGGTGGTGCTCTCGGAATGAAAGCCAAAGAATCCAATAAATTTAAAGCTTTAGGAATGATAGATGAAGTTGAAGAATCGTTTCTTACAGCAGCTAAATTAGATTCAAAACATATTGAAACCCGTTGGGCATTAGTTATGTTATACATTGAATTACCTGCTATGATAGGTGGAAGCGAAAAAAAAGCACAAAAATACGCCGATGAATTAATGACGCTTTCAAAAGTGGATGGGTATTTAGCAAAAGGATATATTGATGTGTATTTTAAGCGTTATGCAAAAGCGGAAAACCATTATAAAAAAGCGCACGAAATTGGTAATTCAAAAACTACTTTCGAAAAATTATATGACTTATATTTGAACAAGTTAAAAGACAAAACGAAAGCATCTAAATTAAAAGAACAATTTGAAAAATAAGCCTCCCCAACCCCTCCAAAGGAGGGGCTTAAAAAAATGAGGATAAATAAACGAAAAATGACTAATCAAAATAACACACAAAGTATTCCCCCTTCGGGGGTTAGGGGGCTACATTTCATAGCCATTGGCGGAGCAGCCATGCACAATTTAGCATTAGCTTTACACAACAAAGGATATCACGTAACAGGTAGCGATGATGCTATATTCGAACCTTCAAAATCGCGATTGGAGAAAAAAGGATTGTTGCCAAAAGAAGAAGGTTGGTTTCCAGAAAAAATTACAACCGATATTGAAGCGATTATTTTAGGAATGCACGCTAAAGCTGATAATCCTGAGTTGTTAAAAGCGCAAGAATTAGGCTTGAAAATATATTCGTATCCCGAATTTTTATACGAACAATCGAAAAATAAAACCCGAGTAGTTATTGGTGGTTCACATGGTAAAACAACGATTACTTCGATGATTTTACACGTGATGCATTATCACAATGTCGAAGTGGATTATATGGTAGGGGCACAGTTAGAAGGTTTTGATACGATGGTGCATTTAACCGAAGATAATGATTTTATCGTGTTGGAAGGCGATGAATATCTGACTTCACCAATCGATTTGCGACCAAAATTCCATTTGTACCAACCAAATATTGCCTTGTTATCAGGAATTGCTTGGGATCATATCAATGTGTTTCCTACGTTTGATAATTATGTAGAACAATTTAGAATTTTCGCCAACCAAATCACTCGTGGCGGAATTTTAGTATACAACGAAGAAGACGAAGCCGTAAAATCAGTAGCCGAAGAAACCGAAAATCAAATCCGAAAAATTGCATACCAAACCCCAAGTTACACTGTTGAAAACGGAACAACTTTATTAGATACACCAGAAGGTCCAATGCCAATTGAAGTGTTTGGAGCACACAATCTAAGCAATTTAGCTGGTGCCAAATGGATTTGCCAATGCATGGGCGTGGATGAAGCCGAATTTTACGAAGCCATTGCTAGTTTCAAAGGCGCTTCAAAACGATTAGAAAAAATTGCCGAAAGTGCTACTAAAGTTGCATATAAAGATTTTGCGCATTCGCCAAGTAAAGTTTCTGCCACTACAAAAGCGGTAAAAGCACAATATCCTGATAGAAAAGTAGTCGCTTGTTTAGAATTGCACACCTATAGTAGTTTAAATGCCGAGTTCTTAAAAGAATACCAAGGAGCATTAGACGCAGCGGATGTTGCCGTAGTTTTCTATTCGCCCGATGCTGTAAAAATCAAACGTTTGGAAGAAGTAACGTATGACCAAATCGCACAATCGTTCCAAAGAGAAGATTTAGTCATTTACACTAACCCAGTCGAATTCAAAGACTTTTTATTCAGCCAAAATTTAGATAATTCCGCTTTACTATTAATGAGTTCAGGGAATTATGGAGGTTTGAATTTTGATGAGGTGAAAGATTTAATCAATTAGTCAATATGCCAATTGGTCAATGTGTCAATTTTACTAGAGATTTAATTGGAACATTGAAAATTGTCTAATTGCCATATTTATAATGCCCCACAATTTTCCAACTCAACAAACAATCTTCTAAAACTTGTCCACTTCCTACGTTGTGAACAATCATTGGGTTACCATTGCTTGATTTTATGTGCGTTACAATACCAATATGAGGTAATTTATCACCAATCATCCAAGTAACTAAATCACCTGTTTTGTAATCTTTTGGATTTTGTGTAATGGGTAAAGTTTCTCCTTTTCGAGCAAAGAAAACTTCTAAATTAGGAACTCTTCTGTGGTCGATATTTTTATCTGTAGTTTTTAAACCCCGTTTTTTTAAATTGGGATACAAGGAAAAGTTGTCTTTCATGTCTTCATGCACTTCTTTTTGCAAATCAATTCCTAGTTTTCGATACGCACGAATTACCACATCTGTACAAACTCCCGTTTTTGCAGGAACATCACCATTTGGATATTTTATCCCAACATAATCAGGTGTATAAACCACTTCTGGATCAATTATCGAAAGCGCTGCATTGGATAATTTTTCATAAAAATCAGTTGGGTTTTCAATTGCTTCGATTTCTGTTTTTGATTCAATCTGTTGCGCTATTTCCGTTTTAAAGGTTTCTTTTTTACAATTCAGAAATAAAAAAGACAATAAAATGATTCCAGTAAATTTCATGTGCTAATTTTTTATAAAACGTATTTTCAACTGAATTTAGTATCAATCCTTCTAAAATTGAAAAAAATCCTCCGACCTCCAACTTCCTTCACCCATCATCTATCATCCATCTTCCTTCACCCATCAATAATTTTGCCATTCCATTTTTTTCAATTATTTTTGTTCTCATAAACGCCAAAATAAATTTTTATGTACACGCCAATCAACCAATGGGCTGAAGATGATCGCCCACGTGAAAAATTTCTTCTAAAAGGTAAATCTACCTTATCCGATTCTGAATTACTTGCTATTTTAATTGGTTCCGGTTCTCGTAATGAGAGTGCGGTACAATTGTGCCAACGCATTTTAGCTACATCCGAAAACAATCTGAATACGTTAGGAAAAATGTCGGTTTCCCAGCTCATGCAATTCAAAGGAATAGGAGAAGCCAAAGCTATTTCCATTGCCGCAGCTTTAGAATTAGGAAGAAGACGCAGGGCCGAAGACGCCATTGAACTCAAAAAAATCACTTCCAGTAAAGCGGTTTTCGATATCATGCAACCCATTATTGGCGAATTGCCTCACGAAGAATTTTGGGTATTATATCTCAATAACTCCAATAAAGTCATCTACAAAGCCCAACTCTCAAAAGGTGGCATCACTGGAACCATTGTTGATATTCGTATTATCTTCAAAATAGCATTCGAACAAAATGCTACCGGTTTAATTCTTTCCCACAATCACCCATCAGGAAAATTAATCGCCAGTGAAGCCGATTTAAAAATCACCAAAAGAGTCAAAGAAGCTGGACAAACATTAGAAATTCAAGTATTAGATCATCTTATCATCACCGAAAATGGTTATTTGAGTTTTCAGGATGAAGGGATTTTTTGATTTTTTTGAAACACATAGGAGTCACATAGTTTCCAAATTATAAAGTTTTACAGAGAGATACACAGAGTTTTTTTTGAATAACTTAATGTTAAGAGAGATTCGTAGAGACGCTTCGCTTTTGAAACGCATTGAAGAAATACTTAAACAGATTCCTTTGCGAACTTTGCGAAAAAACTTTGCGCTCTTTGCGTTTAAACCAACAATTATGTAAATTTTAAGAATACTTAATTTTTTATCTAATCGATAAGCCGTATTTTTATCAAAAATTAAAATATCATGAAGAATATAAAACTTTTAGTTGCCACACTTTTAGTAACTCTAACAGCATCGGCTCAGTTTACACAAAAGGCTTTACCTTATGCTTATAATGCTTTGGAGCCATTTGTAGATGCACAAACAATGGAAATTCACTACAGCAAGCATCATGCTGCTTATGTAAAAAATCTAAATACAGCATTAGCAGGAACAGCTGATGAAAAATTAAGTTTAAACGAAATTTTTGCAAAAGTTTCTACAATGACTCCTGCTGTTCGTAACAACGCAGGCGGACATTACAACCACGAATTGTTTTGGTCGGTTTTGACACCTGAAAAAAACACTAAAATGTCGGCTGATTTAGAAAAAGCTATTAATGAGACTTTTGGAAGTTTAGATGTTTTAAAAGAAAAATTAAACGCTGCAGGAGCGAGTCGTGTTGGTTCGGGTTGGGGT
>JBIKZB010000130.1:0-5483 GCA_044354955.1 Flavobacterium sp.
TCAATCAAAAGATTAAAATAGATTTTGATGATTACGCAACAAACCCCGATACAAAAGATTGCTTTGAAGGTGTACTATTTGAAAATTATAATTATGATAATTTAGGTATTGAATTTATTGAAGATAAAGTTGACATTAATGTTTGGTTTGATGTTGCTGGAGATTGCTTTAATGTGAGTTCTACAACTGTGAGTTTTAGTATAGAGGAGATTAAACCTTTTCTTACTTCAAAATATTAGTAAAGTTGAGTCCAGAAACAACGAGAACTGTACCATTAATAAAAGTTAATTCATTCATTTTACTATTAGAATAATTCCGTTATAATTTTACAATTAAACAATTTCAAATGAAATCACCTCGCCGCCCATACCGCAAGCACAAAGTAAAAATCAAGGACAAGTATATTCCTGTTAAAGATTGGATGCGTCAAAATCAAAATTTATTTAGTAAAATTAATGGAGTACCAACCTCTGAACAGATAGGTAAAGTTTTAATAAAACAAGGTTTTAAAAGGAGTGAGTCTGTCACAGAAGTATTATACAAATAATTAATCCTGCAAGATCTTTTTTTGACCTTGTAGGTGTTTCAAATTATAAGACACCTACAAGGTTTTGGAAACCTTGCAGGAGTAATAAAGCGCACAGATTAAAAAAATACAGCTCAAAAACATACGTTTCTGAGCTGTATTTGTGTTTTTACTGAGCTACAAATTATGAAACCGCTTTCAATCGTTGTAATAAATTTTTACTTAAACTGTTTTCGGCATATTCTTTAGTTACTTGTAAGTATTTATCATCAGAACTCGGTAATTCGTACATAGCATCGGTTAAAATAGCTTCACACAACGAACGCAAACCTCTGGCACCTAATTTATATTCTAACGCTTTAGAAACAATATAATTCAACGCTTCTTCTTCAATTTCTAACGTTACCTCATCCATTTCAAACAATTTTTTATATTGTTTTACTAAGGCATTTTTAGGTTCGGTTAAAATGGCTCTTAATGTTGCAGCATCTAATGGATCCATGTGCGTTAAAACCGGTAAACGACCAATAATTTCTGGTATTAATCCAAAATCTTTAACATCTTTAGGAATTAAATATTGCAATAAATTATCTTTATCAATATGGTCGGTTCCAATAGAAGAACTATAACCTACCGCTTGTCTGTTTAAACGTTTTGATATGATACGCTCAATACCATCAAAAGCACCACCAGCGATGAATAAGATGTTTTGAGTATTAACTTCTACAAATTTTTGGTCGGGATGTTTTCTACCTCCTTTTGGCGGAACGTTTACCACTGTTCCTTCCAATAATTTCAACAAAGCTTGTTGCACTCCTTCACCAGACACATCACGCGTTATGGATGGGTTATCACTTTTACGGGCAATTTTATCAATTTCGTCTATAAATACAATTCCACGTTCAGCTTTCGCTACATCATAATCGGCAGCTTGTAACAAACGAGTTAAGATACTTTCCACATCTTCTCCCACATAACCTGCCTCGGTTAAAACAGTTGCATCCACAATTGCTAAAGGAACATTCAACATTTTTGCAATGGTTTTTGCTACTAATGTTTTTCCTGTTCCTGTTTGACCTACCATTAAGATGTTACTTTTTTCAATCTCAACTTCGTCTTCCAATTGAATTTGCATCAAACGTTTATAGTGATTATAAACCGCTACACTCATTACCTTTTTAGTTTGATTTTGTCCAATAACGTAATCATCTAAAAAAGCACGAATTTCCTTTGGCTTTAATAAAATCAAATCGGCAACCAAACCAGAATTTACAGATTGTTTTAATTCTTCCAAAACAATTCCATGTGCTTGCTCAATACATTTGTCGCAAATATGCGCATTAATACCTGCAATTAATAAATTGGTTTCAGGCTTTTTCCTTCCGCAGAATGAACACTCTAATACTTCTTTAGCCATTATTTTTTGTTTCAGGTTAAAAGTTTAAAGTTCCAAGTTAAACAACCTGAAACCTTAAACTTGAAACTTTTTATTTAACTTCTTACCAAAACCTCATCAATCATTCCATACTCCTTTGCCTCTGCTGCAATCATCCAGTAATCGCGCTCAGAATCTTTGTGCACTTTCTCGAACGATTGTCCAGAATGTTTAGAAATGATTTCGTATAATTCATCTTTTAATTTCAACATTTCTTTCAAGTTGATTTCCATATCAGTTGCTACACCTTGAGCTCCTCCTGATGGTTGGTGAATCATTACTCTTGAATGAGGTAATGCCGAACGTTTTCCTTCTGCTCCAGCACACAATAAAACAGCTCCCATAGAAGCAGCCATTCCTGTACAAATTGTAGCTACATCAGGTTTTACAAATTGCATAGTATCGTAAATTCCTAATCCTGCATATACACTTCCTCCCGGAGAATTGATGTAAATACTGATGTCTTTAGACGCATCAACACTCTCTAAAAACAATAACTGTGCTTGAATAATATTCGCTACATAATCATCTACTCCTGTTCCCATGAAGATAATTCTATCCATCATTAAGCGAGAAAAAACATCCATTGAAGCCACATTTAATTGGCGCTCTTCAATGATATAAGGCGTCATACTTCCAACAATTTTATCGTAATATAAACTGTTTACGCCGTGATGCTTAGTAGCATATTTTTTAAATTCTTTTCCGTAGTTCATAATTTAAGTTTAAAAGTTTGTGTGTTTAAAAGTTTAAAAGGAATTAAACTTTTAGCCATTAGTATTTTACAAAGGTCGTGCCTTTTTTTCTGCCTGACAAACTGACTCGAAACAAAAAGCGCCAAAACTAGTCTGACGCTCAAAGATAATTATTTTTTTGTGAGAAATTATTCTCCGTACATTTCTTTAATGAATTGATCGTAATTTACTTCTTTTGTTTTAGCTTTTACTTTTTCTTTGTAAAGACCTAACATTTTTTCGCCCATTACTTGCTCTGACAAACGTTTTACTTCGTCTTGATTTGACATTACGCGCGCTACAATTCCGTTAATTTCATCATCTGATGGGTTTAATTGACCAAATTGTGCCATTTGTTTCTTGATTAATTCAGCTGTATGTGCTTTTAAATCTTCGAAAGTAATTTGTAAGTTATTTTCAGCCATTACTTTTCCTTCAATTAATTGGAAACGTAATCCTTTTTCAGCTTTAGCATATTCCTCTTCAGCTTGTTCAGTAGAAAGTGGATTTTCACCAGCCGTTTGAATCCATTTTTTTAAGAAAGTAGCCGGTAAATCAAATTTAGTAGATTCAATTAAGAAATCTGTAACATCATTTAAGAATTTTTGATCCGCTTGCTGTGCAAATTGTACCTCAGCATCTTCTTTTATTCTAGATTTTAAATCTTCTACCGAAGAAAGCACACCAGGTCCAAATAATTTATCTAGTAATTCTTGATTTAATTCTGCTTTTTCAATTTCGTTGATTTCTTCGATAGTAAAATCAACATTGATATCTAAACCGTGAACCTCATCATGACCTACTTTTAAATAATCCATTAATTTGTGATCATCGTCAAATAAACCTTTTGTTCCTATAGTAACTACATCACCTACTTTTTTTCCGATGAATGATTTTGCTGCTTTTTTATCAGCAAAAATATCTAAGGCAAAATTAGCTGGAGCGTTGATTCCTTTTTCTTCGTTTGTAAACGTTCCTCTTACTTCAAAGTCAGCTTTTACTTCTGCTTGAGAAATTAATTTTCCGTATTGTTTTTGAATTCTTTCAACTTGGTCATTTAACATTTTATCATCAGCAATAACGTTGAATTTAGTAACATTATTTTTAGCTGTTAAATCAACTGAAAACTGAGGCGCTAATCCTAATTCGAAGTCAAAAGAGAAATTCTCTGCATCCCAATCAATCGATTCAGTAACAACTGGAAGTGGATTTCCAAGAATATCTAATTTTTCAGTAGTTAAATAATTATTAAGTGAAGTTTGTAATACTTTGTTTACTTCTTCTAATAAAACAGCTTTACCATATTGTTTTTGAATTAAACTCATTGGAACGGCTCCTTTTCTAAATCCAGAAATTGCTGCATTTTTTCTATAGTCAGCTAATACTTTTTCTACTTTATCTGAATAATCTTCTTTAGTGATTGCTACTGTTACAATAGCATTTAATGCATCAACTTGCGTTTTTGTAATGTTCATTTATCTGTTTGTTTTAGTACCATAAAAATTGGGTTGCAAAATTATAGAATTTTTACAACCCAAACAAGTTTTTAATTTATTGAAATTCAATTCGCTAAAAATTAATCTTCACTAACAAATATTTTGTTCAATATTGATTGACTTATTGATAATAATATACTGAAAATTAAGGCTGTTAAAAAACCGTCAACATGAAATTCTGAAATAAAATAGTCGCAAATTAAAATAATACCCGCATTGATTACTAACAAAAACAAACCCAAAGTAATTAACGTTACGGGAATAGTCAGAAAAACTAAAATAGGCTTCAAAAAAGTATTCAACAATCCTAAAACTACAGCAACCAATAATGCAGCCGTTAAATTATCTACATGAACACCAGGTAAGAAATATGCTAACGTAAATACTATAATAGTACTAATTAAAAGTTTGATAATAAAATTCATATAATTTTGTTTTTTTTTAAAATTACAAAAAAAGGCACCAAAAATGATGCCTTTTATATTTATTTGATAAAAATCTTATTTAGTTTGAACCTACAATATTAATTCCAGGGAAATTATTTACATAATGTAATGGTAAGTTAGCATTGTAGTACTCGTTTATTACTTTAATAATTTCGTTTGTAATTACTGCATAACCACGAGCATTTGGATGAACACCATCAAGAGAGAATAAAACCTTTCCTTCAGTTGCAACACCACTAAAATAATTAGCAGTATAAATTTGTCCTGTTTCAATTTGTAAACCACTAACTAATTGATTCATGATTTGATTCATGTCAGCAACTGCCAAATTATTAGTTGAAGCAATAGAGATAATAGCACTATTGTATGATGCCGTAGCACTTGCTACTTTAGCTTTTTCAGTTGTAGTTAATACCCATTTATTTGCCATTGGATATGAAACTCCATTAATGTTTATTAATGTTGAAGGTGAAGAAGCGTTTGGCGTTCCAATAACTGAAGAAGCAGGTAAAACAACTAAATCAGCTGAAGTAGCTTGACGAGCTTTTCCAAAAACAGCTCCAAAAGCAGCAGCAGTAGGTGCTCCTAATGTTGGTGTTAAAGCTCCAGTGATTTGAGCGGATCTATCAGGCGCATCAGCATCAAAAATTAATATTGGGTTAGCAGCAGTAGCAGATAATAAATTAACTCTATTTGGTTCTCCATAAGCAGTAAAAATTGCGTCTAAAGGGCCATATAATTGTGCATTTAGAGCATTAATATTTGTTGAACCACCTAATGCTGTTGGTGTAAGTGGTTTGTATGGTACTGTTGTAAAATAAGGGATTGATGTTACACTTGGAATGG
>JBIKZB010000131.1:0-5481 GCA_044354955.1 Flavobacterium sp.
AACACACAAAATTTATTCGCAAGATAAAATTTTAACAGAAGAAATTCATTTTGATGATTATGGCTTAAAAACAGGAAAATGGATAAAGTACAATCAAAAAGGTACAATAGAAAATGAAAAATACTATTTAAACGATGAACTAAACGGTGAATATATAAACTATAATACTGACGGAACAATTAAATATTCTACAACATATAAAAACGGAATCACAAACGGAATATCCAAACAATATAAAGGTGGAAAAGTAGACATAGAAACCGATTATTTAAATGATAAAACCATTACTTATAAAAAGTTTTATTCTTCGGGTGAATTGTTCATGATAAGTGAAAAAGTGAATAATTCTTATAAAAACACTTATTATGAAAAATCTGGAAAAATAATTCACGAAAACAAATACGACAAAAACGATAAAGCAATCGGTATTCATATAAACTACGATTTAACCAATGATGAAATTGTGTATCGAAGCGAAAATCATCACGACGAAAGCGGAAATAAAATCAAATACATTTACAAAACCAATAGCGGAAAAGTCGAAAACAATTACCGAAACAATGTGTTGCACGGAAAAGTTATTTTGTATAACGATTTAGATGAAATTCAAAACACAAGCTATTACTATGAAGCAAATGGGAAATCAAAAAAAGTAACCCAAGAAGAGTATGAAAGTCTTATAAAAGGAGAAAAGAAATAGCTTTTATTCACACTTTTAACTTTGATATTTAAAACGTAAATTTGCACCTTATTTTTTCGGATAAAACCGACAACAGAAAACCGACAACTTTTAAAGTAATGAAATACCACCACGAAAAAATCGAAGCCAAATGGCAACAATATTGGGCAGAAAACCAAACTTTTGCTGCATCAAATAACAGCGAAAAACCAAAATACTATGTATTAGACATGTTTCCTTATCCTTCTGGAGCTGGGTTGCACGTTGGGCATCCACTAGGTTATATTGCTTCTGATATTGTTGCAAGATATAAAAGACATCAAGGTTTTAATGTATTGCATCCGCAAGGATATGATTCATTTGGTTTGCCAGCCGAACAATATGCAATTCAAACAGGACAACATCCAGCTGATACTACTCGTATGAATATCGAAGGTGGTGTAGATAAATCAGGAAATACCATTCAAGGCTACAGAAATCAGTTGGATAGAATTGGTTTTTCTTTCGATTGGAGTCGTGAAGTGCGAACTTCAAATCCAGATTATTACAAACATACGCAGTGGATTTTCATTCAATTATTTGAATCTTGGTACAATAAAACTACCGATAGAGCAGAAAGCATTTGTACGTTAATGCAAGAATTTGATAAAAACGGAAATACCAATGTAAATGCGGTTTGTGATGATAATATTGCGCCATTTTCAGCTGAAGATTGGAAATCATTTTCGTCAGAAAAACAACAAAAAATACTTTTACACTATAGATTAACCTATTTAGCTGAAACAGAAGTAAACTGGTGCGCGGCTTTAGGAACCGTTTTGGCGAATGACGAAATTGTAAACGGCGTTTCAGAACGTGGTGGACATCCAGTTGTTCGTAAAAAAATGACACAATGGAGTATGCGAATTTCTGCTTACGCGGAACGTTTATTGCAAGGTTTAAATGAAATCGATTGGAGTGAATCTATTAAAGAATCACAACGTAATTGGATTGGAAAATCAGTTGGAGCCATGGTTTCATTCAAAGTTCTTCCAGCTTCCAGCACCCAGCTTCCAGCAACAATCGATGTATTTACAACTCGTCCTGATACCATTTTCGGAGTTACATTTATGACATTAGCTCCAGAACACGAATTAGTTTCTCAAATTACCACTCCAGAACAAAAAGCAGCTGTTGAAGCTTATGTAGAAGCAACAGCAAAACGTTCAGAACGTGAAAGAATGGCAGATGTTAAAACCATTTCAGGAGTTTTCACTGGTGCGTATGCCGAACATCCTTTCACCAAAGAACCAATTCCTGTTTGGATTGGCGATTACGTGTTAGCAGGTTACGGAACAGGAGCAGTTATGGCCGTTCCATGTGGTGATGAGCGTGATTATGCTTTCGCGAATTTCTTCAAAGGAACCAACGGAATGCCAGCAATTAAAAACATTTTCAATCAAGATATTTCAGAAGCCGCTTACGGTGAAAAAGGAGGTTTCGAATTAGTAAATTCTGATTTCTTAAACGGATTAGATTACAAATCAGGAACAAAGAAAATCATCGAAGAATTAGAAAAAATCGGAGCAGGAAATGCCAAAGTAAATTACCGTTTACGCGATGCGGTTTTCTCTCGCCAAAGATATTGGGGCGAACCTTTTCCAGTATATTATGTGAATGGCTTGCCACAAATGATTGACAAAAAACACTTGCCAATCGTTCTTCCAGAAGTAGAAAAATACTTACCAACCGAAGACGGCCAACCACCATTAGGAAACGCAACCGTTTGGGCATGGGATAGTGTTCTGTGTTCAGTGGTTAGTAATCAGTTAATAGATAACGTGAAAGTTTTTCCGTTAGAATTAAATACGATGCCAGGTTGGGCGGGTTCTTCTTGGTATTGGATGCGTTATATGGATGCACATAATACAGAAGAGTTTGCAAACGAAGAAGCTTTAAAATATTGGGAAAGTGTAGATTTATACATTGGTGGAAGCGAGCACGCAACCGGACATTTATTATACTCTCGTTTTTGGAATAAGTTCTTAAAAGATAGAGGTTATGCACCAACCGAAGAACCATTCAAAAAATTGATTAATCAAGGAATGATTTTGGGAATGAGTGCAATTGTTTATAGGGTTTCTGGAACAAACAAGTATGTTTCTAAAAATCTAAAATCAGAATATGAAACAGAAGAAATTAGAATAGATGTAAATCTTGTAAATGCTTCAGATGAAATTGATTTAGATAAATTAAGAAATTGGATTCCTGAATTTAAAGACGCTGAATTCATTACTGAAAATGGTAAATATTTTGTAGGTCGTGAAGTAGAAAAAATGTCAAAACGTTGGTATAACGTGGTGAATCCAGATGATATTTGTGAAGAATACGGAGCAGACACTTTACGATTATACGAAATGTTTTTAGGACCATTAGAGCAATCTAAACCTTGGAACACAGCAGGAATTACAGGAGTTGCTGGTTTCTTGAAAAAACTATGGAGATTGTATTTTGATGATAATGGTTCCGTAATTGTAAACAACGAACCAACAGCAGAAATGTACAAATCGTTACACAAAACCATCAAAAAAGTTACGGAAGACATTGAGAATTTCTCATTCAATACGTCGGTTTCACAATTTATGATTTGCGTAAACGAATTACAACAATTAAAATGTAATCACAGAGCCATTTTAGAACCTTTAGCTCTTTTAGTTTCGCCTTACGCGCCGCATATTGCTGAGGAATTATGGTCTGCTTTAGGTCACGAAGGTTCGATTGCAACCGTAGCTTTTCCTAAATTCGAAGAAAAATATTTAGTCGAATCTGAAAAAGAATATCCAGTTTCATTCAATGGAAAAATGCGATTTACGATTAAATTACCATTGGATTTAACTAAAGAGCAAATTCAAGAAATTGTTCTGGCAGATGAAAGAACCATCGCACAATTAGCAGGAAATACACCTAAGAATATTATTATCGTTCCAGGTAAGATTATTAATTTGGTTGGATAATATAAAATGTGTCAATTAGGCAATGTGCCAATATTTAAAATCCCAAACCTAAAGTTTGGGGTTTTTTGTAACATTTTTCAATTTTTACGTATAAGTAATAAATCAAGATGTCAAAATGTCATTTTTGTATTTTGGCTTGTAATTTGATATAATTTTAGTAACTTTAATTTTTTAAAATATATAGATATGTTTGACTTAGGTTCTATGATAATTGGAGGAGTTGTGATGTTGGTAAGCTGGTTGGTTTCAAATCGCTTACAGTCTAAATTTGATTATTACTCAAAAGTGCATTTAAGAAATGGAATGAGTGGCGCTGAAATTGCTGAGAAAATGTTAGCAGATCACGGCATTCATGATGTAAAAGTAATTTCTACTCCAGGAAGATTAACTGATCACTACAATCCTGCAGATAAAACAGTAAATTTATCAGAAGCAGTTTATAATCAAAGAAATGCAGCAGCGGCAGCCGTAGCAGCACATGAATGTGGTCATGCGGTACAACACGCTCAAGCTTATAGTTGGTTAACAATGCGTTCTAAAATGGTCCCAATGGTTCAAATTTCATCGTCTTTAGTGCAATGGGTGTTAATTGGTGGTATTTTAATGATTAATACTTTTCCATCTTTATTGTTAATTGGAATTGTTTTATTTGCGGTAACCACTTTGTTTTCAATTGTTACACTTCCAGTAGAATATGATGCAAGTAATAGAGCATTAGCTTGGTTAAAAAATAAAAACATGGTGAGCCAACAAGAATATGCGGGTGCCGAAGATTCATTAAAATGGGCAGCTCGTACATATTTAGTTGCAGCAATTGGTTCTATTGCCACTTTATTGTACTACGTAATGCGTTATGTTGGTGCAAGTAGAGATTAATTTCTAAAAATTATATAAAAGCAAAATCCGTCAGACGTAAGTTTGACGGTTTTTTTATTTTGTACTTATAATTGAATTTGTCTTTCTATTTGCTGTTCCAAAGAAATATATGTTTCCGTTCTTGAAACGCCATCAATGGGTTGGATTTTCTTGTTGAGCAATTGCATCAAGTGTTCGTTATCTTTACAAATGAGTTTGATTAAAATGCTCCAATTTCCAGTGGTATAATGACATTCTAATACTTCTGGAATTTTCTTCAATTCTTTCACCACTTCTGGATTGCTCGATGCTTTTTCTAAATAAATTCCGATGAAAGCCATCGTGCTATAACCTAAAACTTTCGTGTCTACAATAAACTTCGAACCCGAAATCACTCCAGCTTGTTCTAATTTACGCAAACGTTGATGTATCGCAGCGCCAGAAATTCCAATTTTATTAGCAATCTGTAAGATAGGTTTACGCGCATCTTCCATTAAATCACGGAGAATTTCTTTATCGATTCCGTCGATTTCAATCTGTAAGTGATTTATCTTCATTTTCAATTGATTTGAAAGTAAAAATACAAAATCGATTTCAAACTATATAAAAAAATCCGAAACCAATTACGATTCCGGATTTATATAAATATTGAATGAATGATTAATTTTTTACATTTAATGGATTATAACCCAAATAAGGAACTTCCATTTCGTTAAAAATTACGCCATAACTTTCCAATTCTTTTAATATTGGAGTATATACTTCTTTTGTAATAGGTAATTGAACGCCAGGAGTTGTAATTTCTTTATTTAAAATTTTTAATGTTGCAATAGCCACAGGTAAACCAACAGTTTTTGCCATTGCTGTGAAGGTTTGATCATCACCAATACAAACCATCGTAGAATCAATTTGTTTATTTTCTCCATTTAATTCGTAGCCAAATTTATGATACAT
>JBIKZB010000132.1:0-5475 GCA_044354955.1 Flavobacterium sp.
GCCGTTAGTTACCAAAGAGATGGACAATGGAATGGGTCAAAAGCAAGTGCAATTAGTGGGAACAAAAGATTCTCAAATGCCATTTATGCAATTAGATCAAAACGGAAAATTATCTAAAGAATTTTTTGAAACGATTAAAGCACAAACACAAGGGCAGTACGATTTAGAAGTGCAAGACATTACTAAAATTGTTAACAAAAAAACAGGTGAAGTGATTTTTGAAGGCTACAAAGATTTGTATAAACTTACAGTAGATTTCTTTAAAGATGCTAAATACGGTTTGTTTTTTACTATTGGTTATGTGTTAGCTATGTTAGCTTTAGCTTTTCATTTATGGCATGGATTCCAAAGTGCTTTCCAATCTTTAGGTGTAAACAATAAATTCACGCCTACAATCAAGTTTTTCGGTAGAGCATTTGCAATTGTAGTACCATTATTGTTTGCAATTATTCCAGTTATCTTACACTTTAAAAAATAATCAACATCAGTATATATTATGAAGTTAGATTCTAAAATACCAGCAGGTTCATTGAAAGACAAATGGACCGATCACAAAAATCACTTGAAATTAGTTGCTCCAAATAATAGACCAAAAATTGATATTATTGTTGTTGGAACTGGTTTAGCAGGTGCTTCTGCTGCCGCTTCTCTTGGAGAAATGGGATATAATGTAAAAGCATTCTGTTTTCAAGATTCTCCACGTCGTGCGCACTCTATTGCGGCTCAAGGAGGTATCAATGCAGCAAAAAATTATCAAAATGATGGTGATAGTATTTACCGTCTGTTCTATGATACAATTAAAGGTGGTGACTACCGTGCGCGTGAAGCAAACGTTCACCGTTTAGCAGAAGTTTCTGGAAATATTATCGATCAATGTGTGGCACAAGGTGTTCCTTTTGCTCGCGAATATGGTGGAATGTTAGATAACCGTTCGTTTGGTGGAACGCAAGTACAACGTACTTTTTACGCTGCTGGACAAACAGGACAACAATTATTATTAGGCGCATATTCTGCTTTATCAAGACAAATCGGGTTAGGACGTGTAAAAATGTACAACCGTCATGAAATGTTAGATTTAGTTAAAGTTGATGGAAAAGCTCGTGGAATTATCGCCCGTAATTTAGTTACTGGAGCTATAGAAAGACATTCGGCTCATGCTGTTGTTATAGCTTCTGGAGGTTATGGAAACGTGTATTTCCTTTCTACTAATGCGATGGGAAGTAATGTAACTGCAGCATGGAAAGTTCACAAACAAGGTGCTTTATTTGCAAACCCATGTTATGTTCAAATTCATCCAACCTGTATTCCAGTTCATGGAACTAATCAAGCAAAGTTGACTTTGATGTCTGAGTCGTTGCGAAATTCAGGACGAATTTGGGTACCAAAAACAAAAGAAGATGCAGCTGCGGTAAGAGAGGGTAAATTAAAACCATCGGATATACCTGAAGATGCTAGAGATTATTACTTAGAAAGAAAATATCCATCTTTTGGAAATTTAGCACCACGAGATATCTCTTCTAGAGCAGCAAAAGAAGTTTGTGATGAAGGAAGAGGAATCGAATCAAATGATACTAACGAAGGTGTATTTTTAGATTTTTCAACCGAAATACAAACCAAAGGAAAACAAGCAGCTTTTGCAAAAGGGAATCATAATCCAACTCCTGAAGAAATTACTTCATTAGGAAAACAATGGTTAAAAGAAAAATATGGTAACTTGTTTACCATGTATCAAAAAATCACGGATGAAAATCCTTATGAAACCCCGATGAAAATTTATCCAGCAGTGCATTACACTATGGGTGGTGTTTGGGTTGATTATAACTTACAATCTTCAATTCCAGGTTGTTTCGTAGCAGGTGAGGCAAACTTCTCTGACCACGGAGCTAACCGTTTAGGAGCTTCGGCTTTAATGCAAGGTTTGGCTGATGGATATTTTGTATTACCATACACAATTTCTAACTATTTAGCAGACGAAATTAGAACTGGAAAAATTTCTACAGATTCTCCTGAATTCTTAGAATCAGAAGCTAGAGTTAAAGATTCAATCAGTAAGTTTTTAAATAATAATGGTTCAAAATCGGTTGACTTTTTCCACAAAAAATTAGGTTTGATTATGTGGAATAAAGTAGGAATGGGCCGAAATGAAAAAGGGTTAACGGAAGCAATCGCTGAAATAGCGCAATTGAAAGAAGATTTCTATAAAGAAGTAAATGTTCCAGGAAGTAATGACGAGTTGAATCCTCAACTTGAAAAAGCGTTAAGAGTTGCCGATTTAATAGATTTAGGTCAGTTAATGGCAATGGATGCTTTACAACGTAAAGAATCTTGTGGCGGTCATTTCCGAGAAGAATATCAAGATGCCGAAGGCGAAACACTTCGTGATGATGAGAATTTCTCTTTCGTAGGAGCCTGGGAATATAAAGGAGACGATATTACCAAAGAAGAACTTCATAAAGAAGAATTGAAATACGAGTTTATCAAAATTGCAGCTAGAAATTACAAATAAAATAGTATGAGTGCATCAAAAAATATCAATATAAACCTTAAAATTTGGCGTCAAAAGAACGCTAGTTCTAAAGGGAGCATGGAAACTTATAAATTAGATAATGTTTCTACTGCAAGTTCATTTTTGGAAATGTTAGACCAATTAAATGAACAATTAATTAACGAGAGAAAAGAACCTGTTGCCTTTGATCACGATTGTCGTGAAGGTATTTGTGGAATGTGTTCTTTATACATCAACGGACGTGCTCACGGACCTGATACTGGAATTACCACATGTCAGTTACACATGAGAATGTTCAACGATGGGGATACTATTTACATCGAACCATGGAGAAGTAAAGCTTTCCCGGTAATCAAAGATTTAGTTGTTGACAGAACAGCTTTTGATAGAATTCAGCAAGCTGGAGGTTTCGTATCGGTAAACACATCTGGAAACACGATTGATGCCAACTCAATACCAGTTCCTAAAGTTGATGCAGACAAAGCGTTTGAAGCAGCAGCTTGTATTGGTTGTGGTGCTTGTGTGGCTACTTGTAAAAATGGTTCTGCGATGTTATTCGTAGGAGCTAAAGTGTCACAATATGCATTATTGCCACAAGGTAAAGTGGAAGCTACACAACGTGTTTTAAACATGGTACGTCAAATGGACGAAGAAGGTTTCGGAAACTGTACAAACACTGGAGCATGTGAAATTGAATGTCCAAAAGGTATTTCATTAGAAAACATCGCTCGTATGAACAGAGAATTTTTAAAAGCATCTGTGAAGTAATTCATAGAATCTTCAAAATAACAAAAACGCATTCATTTATTTGGATGCGTTTTTTTGTTTTAAATATTTCTTAAACATTCTTAAATGAAAGAATAAAATGGTATTTTTAACCTTATAAATTAGTCTATATGAAAAAGCTATTTCTTTTGTTATTCTTTCTTTTTTCAATTGTTGTTTTTTCGCAAAGTAGTGTTTTAGTGCTACAAAATTTAAATACAAAATTTACTAAAGAGATTAAGGAACACAAGCGCATTAAAGTATGGACAAAAGATGGGCAAAAATTGTATGGAAGATTTACAATACAAGATTCCACAAGTATTATAATTGAAGAAAAAGTGGTGCTACTAGAAGACATCATAAAAATGAAGAAAAAATCACTTTTTGGAACCATAGCAAATCCTGTTTTTATTGTTTATGGTTCTTTCATGATAATTGCTGGCGTGGTTACAGTTGGTACTGGAGGTTGGGGTACAATTATTGGAGGAAGCTTCATTATAGGAGGAATGCCATTGGTTTTAATACCGTCAATTTCAAATAAACATCCCATACAAGATTGGGAATATTCAATAAAAATAAGATAAATGAAAGTCGCACTTTTTCAAACCAAATTAGCTTGGGAAAACCCAGAAATCAATCGAAAATTCATTGAAGAATATTATTTGAATGAAGACGAATCTTTTGATTTATTTGTCTTGCCCGAAATGTTTACTTCAGGTTTTACCATGAATCCATCAGTTGTGGCTGAAACAATGGAAGGTGAAACGATGAATTGGTTAAAAGATTTAGCTAAAAAGAAAACATCCGCCATAACAGGAAGTTTGGTAATTAAAGAAAACGATAATTTCTATAACCGAATGGTTTTTGTGTTTCCATCTGGAGAAGTACAATTTTACAACAAGCGACACCTTTTTACTTTGGCTGGAGAAGATAAAATCTATACTAAAGGAACTGAAAAAGTAATCGTAAATTATAACAATTGGAACATTTGTTTGCAAATTTGCTACGATTTACGATTCCCAGTTTTTGCTAGAAATGTTGAAAATTACGATTTGCTACTTTATGTTGCTAATTGGCCAAAACCACGTATTAACGCTTGGGACGCTCTTTTAAAAGCTCGTGCCATTGAAAATATGTGTTACACCATTGGCGTAAATAGAATAGGCGAAGATGCCAATCAATTAGAATACCCTGGCCATTCTAAAGCGATTGATTATTTAGGGAATACGATGGTAGACTGCGAAAATGAATTAGGTGTTTTTATCTTTGAATTAGATAAAAACAATCAACAAGAGGCACGCGAAAAGTTTAATTTTCTAAATGATAGAGATGATTTTGAAATTCGCTAATTCAATATAAACTCTTGTTCTACATCCCAATTGGCTCGTACATCAATGAGTTTTGGAAAATAAATAATTTCTTCTGCTTGTTTTTTGGCTAAGTAGTCGCCGGTATCCCATTCGTTATTAGCATTATCGTCAAAAATAATTCTAACAGTATAAAGTCTTGGGTCTATGGTTTCAAAATACACACTTGTTTCTTTTGTAGACGTTGCAGAATATAAAACAACATCCTTGTCTAATAGTTCTACAATAAAAGGAAAGCGTTTTGCATTGGCGATATTAATTTTTAAATTACCATAATCAGCAATTTGTTTGGTAGTTACGGTATATTTTAAAGTGTCATTTTCTTTGTTATAAAAATCTTTTATGGCGCCTGGCAAAAACTCTAAGGTGTATTTTTCATCTTCTTCCTTTTTAAAATCAAAGGTAACTTCTTGCTCAAAATCTAAGATTTTAGAGGTGAAATTTAAGACAACAGAATCTTTATTTCGTAGCGTTATTTTAGAATTATCTATAGCAGAAACAGGTGTTTTAGATTTAATAACAAAAGAATCTCTAAAGGCTAAAACACCTCCTGTTTTCTTTTCAATCTTTAACGAATCAGATTCTTTTAGGTCTTTGAGTTTAGTACTGAAAGATTTAGAATATTCGCCATTTGTTACCGAAATTTGGATAGAATCCATTTTCATATTTGGGTAAAAAATTTGAACGGAATCTTTATTTTTTTCATGAAATTTTACCACTTTAATGGGCACTTCTTTGTTGTCGTAGGAAGCGGTAATTTTAGTGTTTTTAAAATCCCCTTCGTAGCCTAAGAAAAGTTTATTGTTGCTTTCTTGTGTTGGTTTTTCAGCTTTAAAT
>JBIKZB010000134.1:0-5466 GCA_044354955.1 Flavobacterium sp.
CAAAGACTTATTCAATAGTACTACTCGTGTTTATGTAGTTTATGACAACGTTGCAGGTCTTGTAAACTCTGCTCCAGTTACCTTAAATGGTTTAGCCATAGGTAAAGTAAATTCAATTACTATTCAACCCGATGGAAAATTATTAGTTGAGATGCAAATTAATACTGATTTTCCAATTTCTAAATCAAGTATCGCAGAAATATACGATTCAGGATTAGTAGGAGGTAGACAAATTGCTATAAAACCTAATTTTCAAGATAAAAATTATATTAAATCAGGTGATTACCTAAAAGCAAGTAGCAAATTAGGATTAACCGATGCTTTGGCTCAACAATTAGAACCTTTACAATATAAAGTTCAAAAACTATTAGATAATGCCGATGTTTTATTTACAAACGTAAACGAAATTTTAGATGAGAAAACCAAACAAAATCTGAAGAATAGTATTTCTGAATTGAACAAAACACTTTCTGAATTTAGTGAAGTTTCTAAAAATCTTAATGGTTTAGTAGCTGATAATAAGCCTAAACTAAATTCTATGATATCTAATTTTGATAAAACGGCAGCAAATTTTTCAACAATGTCAGATTCCTTAGCGAAAGCTAATTTGGGACAAACGGTAAGAAATTTAGAAAAAACCTTAGCTAATGTTGATAAAATAATGACCGACATTGAACAAGGCAAAGGAACAATGGGTAAATTAATGAAAGATGATGCGATGTACACGAACTTTACAAACACTTCTAAAGAATTAGAATTGTTATTACAAGATGTTCGTCTTCATCCTACACGTTATGTAAATGTTTCTCTTTTTGGAAAGAAAAACAAACCTTATGTAGCTCCCGTTAACGATACAATTAAAAAGTAAATTTTATACGATGAATTTTTTAGATAATATTTTATTCGCATTGCTTTTAGCAGCTGGTATAGGTTATTTTACAATTAATGTAAAAAAACTAATTCGTAATATAAAATTAGGTCATGATGTGGATCGTAGTGATAATGCTTCTGAGCGATGGAAGAATATGACTATGGTTGCTTTAGGGCAATCAAAAATGGTAAAACGTCCAATTGCTGGTTTTTTACATATTGTAGTGTATGTTGGATTTGTAATTATCAATATTGAAGTAATAGAAATCATAATTGATGGCCTTTTTGGAACACACCGTGTATTATCATTTATGGGTGGATTTTATGATGTGCTTATTGGTTCATTTGAAGTTTTAGCTTTCTTAGTTTTAATTACTGTAATTATTTTTTGGATCAGAAGAAATGTAACCAAATTAGGTCGTTTTGCGAGTACAGATTTAGATGGAAAACCTAGAAATGATGCCAATTATATTTTATATTTTGAAGTGGTATTAATGTCGTTATTCTTGATAATGAATGCAGCTGATTTTCACCTTCAAAATTTAGGTATTGGTCATTATAATCAAGCAGGAAGTTTTCCTATTTCTCAATTTATCGCTCCAATGTTCAATGGAATGAGTGAAGGTTTAGTTGTGATTATTGAAAGATCCGCTTGGTGGTTACACATTGCTGGAATATTAGTTTTCTTGAACTATTTATATTTCTCAAAACACTTACATATTTTACTAGCGTTTCCAAATACTTTTTTTGCAGATTTAAATGCGAAAGGTAAATTAGATAATTTGCAAAGTGTAACAAACGAAGTAAAATTAATGATGGATCCAAGTGCAGATCCATTTGCAGCCCCAGCAAATCCAGATGCTGTGCCAGCAAAATTTGGTGCTTCAGATGTTCAGGATTTAAATTGGGTTCAATTATTAAACGCATACAGTTGTACTGAGTGTGGTCGTTGTACTTCTTCATGTCCGGCTAATCAAACAGGAAAAAAATTATCACCTCGTAAGATCATGATGGATACGCGTGATCGTTTAGAGGAAGTAGGAAGAAATATTGATTTAAATAAAGGTATTTTTGTAGATGATGGAAAATCTTTATTAAACGATTACATTACGCCAGAAGAATTATGGGCTTGTACAACTTGTAATGCATGTGTTGAAGAATGTCCTATTAATATTAGTCCGTTATCAATTATTATTGATATGCGTCGTTATTTGGTAATGGAACAAAGTGCGGCGCCAATGGAGCTAAACAATATGATGAGTAATATTGAAAACAACGGAGCGCCTTGGCCATACAATCAAATGGATCGTTTAAATTGGGTAAACGAATAATTTTACATTAACTATCATAAATAGTATATAATATGTCTGAAAATTTAATTGTACCAACAATGGCCCAAATGATGGCCGAAGGAAAACAACCTGAAATTTTATTTTGGGTAGGTTCTGCTGGTAGTTTCGATGACAGAGCAAAAAAAATTACAAGAGCTTTTGTTAAAATTTTAAATAAAGCAAATGTAAATTTTGCAGTTTTAGGTACAGAAGAAAGTAGTACAGGAGATGTGGCAAAAAGAGCTGGAAATGAGTTTTTATTTCAAATGCAAGCTTTAATGAATATTGAATTGCTTAATGCTTACGAAGTAAAGAAAATCGTAACCTGTGATCCGCATTCATTTAATTGTTTAAAAAATGAGTATCCAAGTTTAGGTGGAAATTATGAAGTTGTACATCATACTCAGTTTATTCAGCAACTTTTAAAAGAAGGACGTATTGATTTTAATAAAGATACGTATAAAGGTAGTCGTATTACTTTTCATGATCCTTGTTATTTAGGTAGAGCCAATAATGAATACCAAGCTCCAAGAGAAATATTATCTCAAACAAACGCACAAATTGTTGAGATGAAACGAAGCAAAAGTTCTGCTTTATGTTGTGGAGCTGGTGGAGCTCAAATGTTTAAAGAACCTGAAAAAGGGAATATGGAAATTAACGTTTTAAGAACTAAAGATGCTCTTGAAACCACTCCAAATATTATTGCTACAGGCTGTCCTTATTGTAATACAATGATGACAGATGGAGTGAAATTTGCACACAAAGAAAGCGAAGTTAAAGTGTTAGATATTGCAGAAATAATTGCAAATGCACAAAATTTATAAATTAAAAACTTAACATGAAAAAAATACTATTATTATTAGTACTTGTTGGAAATATTGCATTTGCACAAAAACTTACTAAAGAACAATTGTCTGAAAAATTAGCTGAAAAAGCTTGTGGTTGTGCTGAAAAGCAAGAAATTACAAAAGAAAATTTTGAATTAACAATTGGAATTTGTTTGCTTGAAGGAATCAATGCATTTGAAAAGGATGTTGAAAAACATTATGGCAAAGATGTTATTTCTAACGATAAAAAAATGGAAGAATTAGGATATGATGTTGGAAAAAAAATGGGATCAAAGTGTCCTACTATTTTCAAATTTATGCTTGATGATGAAGAAGAAGTTGCACCAGATGAAAGTGAAGAATTATCAGTTTCGGGTAAAGTTTCTGAAATAAAAACCGAACAATTCATAACTTTTGTAGTTAAAGAAGCAACTGGAAAAACCAATCAATTTATTTTGTTAAGTAATTTTGATAATGCATTTTTATTAACAGATAAAGTACTAAAAGCTACTGATGAAGTAGATGTTACGTATTATGAAATGGAATTGTACGATGCTAAATTAGGGAAGTTTGTGTCTTATAAAATTGTTACTGATATAATTAAAAAATAATCATGTTTGTACCTTTTGAAAGCTTACCAGACGATTCAAAAATTTGGATATATCAATCTAACAGAAAATTTTCAGATATAGAAATTCAAGAAATTGAAGACGAATTAAAAATATTTTTAGATAACTGGACAGCTCACGGACAACACCTCGAGGCTTCTTTTGTGACTAGTTATAATCGTTTTATTATTATTGCAGTAAATCAAGAGGTTCAAGCAGCAACAGGTTGTTCAATTGATGCTTCTGTTCAATTAATTCAAATCTTTGAACAAAAATACAATGTTGATTTATTGGATAAAATGAATGTGACATTTAAGATGGGCGAGCATGTAGCCTTTAAACCACTAATAGAATTTAAAAAATTAGCCAAAGAAAAAGCGGTTTCAGGAAACACTATTGTATTTAATAATCTATTAAATACTGTGGGCGAATGGAAAGATTTTTGGGAAGTTCCTGCTAGTGAAAGTTGGCACAATAGATTTTTTTAGTAACTACTAATTCATTACTTACTTTAAAATTTATGGCTAGCGATATCTTTTTATTAAATATCTCAGGACAAGACAAACCAGGTTTAACTTCTTCTTTAACGGCTGTTTTAGCAGCATATGATGCTAAGGTCTTAGATATAGGACAAGCAAATATTCATGATACATTATCGTTAGGAATCCTTTTTCAGATTAAATCAGGAAAAAAATCTGCTGCAGTTTTAAAAGATTTATTGTTTAAATCTTATGAATTAGGTATTAAAGCAAAATTTAAACCTATTACACTTGAAGATTACGAAAAATGGGTAAGTCTTCAGGGAAAAGATAGATACATTGTAACGCTTTTAGGCGAAAAATTAACAGCCGAACAAATATCAGAAGTAACAAAAGTTATTTCAGAAAAAAACTTAAATATTGATGCTATAAAACGTTTAACAGGAAGAGCTTCATTAATTAATGAAGATGATTATCCAAGAGCATCAATACAATTATCTATTCGAGGGATCATTGAAGATAAATCAGAATTTACTGAAAAGTTCATGCAGATTTCAAGAGATTTAGATGTTGATATTGCTTTTCAAGAAGATAATATTTACAGAAGAAATAGACGCTTGGTATGCTTTGATATGGATTCTACTTTAATTCAAACAGAAGTTATTGATGAACTTGCTGAGTTGGCAGGTGTAGGAGAACAAGTTCGTGCCATTACAGAATTGGCTATGCAAGGTGAAATTGATTTTAACGAAAGTTTTAAACAACGAATGCTTCTCCTTAAAGGATTAAAAGAAGATGTTTTAGAAAAGGTTGCAATCAATTTACCAATTACAAAAGGCGCTAGAAGATTAATAGATACTCTTAAAACGTATGGTTTTAAAACGGCAATTCTTTCTGGCGGATTTACCTATTTTGGGAATTATTTGCAGAAAGAATTAGGCATCGATTATGTATTTGCAAATCAATTAGAAATTAAAGATGGCGTTTTAACTGGCGGTTATATCGGTGAAATAGTTGATGGAAATAAAAAGGCAGAATATTTAAAAGAACTTGCTCATAAAGAAGGTTTACATATTAGCCAAACCATTGCTATTGGTGATGGGGCAAATGATTTACCAATGCTAAATTTGGCGGGATTAGGAATTGCATTTCATGCCAAACCTAAAGTAAAAGATAATGCTCAAAGTGCCATTTCTAGTATTGGCTTAGATGGGGTTCTTTATTTATTGGGTTATCATGATAGGCACATTGATTTATTGCAATAGTTTTAAATTATTGTATTGTCTAGAGTAATTTGATGTTGATAATCACTTTCTTCATAAAATAAACTTAATAGTCTTTAATTTAATTA
>JBIKZB010000135.1:0-5463 GCA_044354955.1 Flavobacterium sp.
TCCGTGCGATGAGTTTTGACGATTTAAAAATCGCTTACAAACAACAAGTTGAAGCTTTAATTGATGGTGGTTGCGATTTACTTTTGGTAGAAACAATTTTCGATACGCTCAATGCAAAAGCGGCTTTGTTTGCAATTGAAGAAGTAAAAGAAGAACGCAATATCGATATTCCAGTGATGGTTTCAGGTACTATTACCGATGCTTCTGGAAGAACATTATCGGGACAAACAGTGGAAGCTTTTTTGATTTCGATTTCACATATTCCATTGTTAAGTGTTGGGTTTAATTGCGCTTTAGGGGCTGACCAATTGAAACCGTATTTAAAAGCATTGGGAAATAATACCTCGTTGAATATTTCAGCCCATCCAAATGCAGGTTTACCCAATGCCTTCGGTCAATACGACCAAACGCCTGAAGAAATGCAACAATTAATTCGAGAGTATTTACAAGAAAATCTAGTAAATATCATCGGTGGATGTTGCGGAACAACGCCAGAACACATCAAATTAATTGCTGAGGTAGCAAAAGAATTCAAACCTAGGACGCAACAATTGAAATCCGTTTAATCGGTTAAATTTTTTGTAAAATGCCAGAATCAAATAAAAATAAAAATCTCTCAGTTTCAGTTCCCCCTTCGGGGGTTAGGGGGCTTAAATTATCAGGTTTAGAACCTTTGATTGTAACTCCAGAAACCAATTTTGTTAATGTTGGAGAACGAACAAATGTAACCGGTTCTAGAAAATTTCTTCGTTTAATCAAAGAAGAAAAATATGATGAAGCTTTAGATATCGCGCGCACTCAAGTAGAAGGTGGTGCACAAATCATCGATGTCAATATGGATGAAGGAATGTTAGATGGTGTATATGCCATGACTAAATTCTTAAATCTTATCGCAGCTGAACCTGATATTGCCCGAGTTCCTGTAATGATTGATTCTTCAAAATGGGAAATCATCGAAGCTGGTTTAAAAGTGATTCAAGGAAAAGGTGTGGTGAATTCGATTTCGTTAAAAGAAGGAGAAGCAACGTTTATTCATCATGCTAAATTAATCAAACGATACGGTGCGGCAGTAATTGTAATGGCTTTTGACGAAAACGGTCAAGCGGATACTTACGAAAGACGTATCGAAATCTGTAAAAGAAGTTACGATATTTTGGTTAACCAAGTTGGTTTTCCTGCTGAAGACATCATTTTCGATCCTAATATTTTTCCAGTGGCAACTGGAATGGAAGAACACAAACTTAATGCATTAGATTTCTTTCGAGCTACTAAATGGATTCGCGAAAATCTTCCGTATGCGAATATTTCTGGAGGTGTGAGTAACGTGTCTTTTTCTTTCCGTGGAAACGATAAAGTTCGTGAAGCGATGCATTCTGCGTTCTTGTATCATGCCATCCAAAACGGAATGACGATGGGAATTGTGAATCCTGAAATGTTGGAAATTTACGATGAAATTGATCCTATTTTATTAGAACATGTTGAAGACGTTTTATTAAATAGACGTGAAGATGCCACAGAGCGTTTACTAGATTTAGCCGAAAGTTTCAAAGGCGATGTAAAATCAAATGAAAAAGCTATTGCCGAATGGAGAAATGGTTCGGTTCAAGAGCGATTAACGCATTCGTTAGTAAAAGGAGTCGACGAATTTATCGAAATTGATATTGAAGAAGCGCGTCAGTTGGCCAAAAAACCTATCGAAGTTATCGAAATCAATCTGATGGCGGGAATGAATGTGGTGGGCGATTTGTTTGGAAGTGGAAAAATGTTCTTGCCACAAGTAGTAAAATCAGCTCGTGTGATGAAAAAAGCGGTGGCTTATCTCCTTCCTTATATCGAAGCTTCAAAAGATGGTTCCACTTCGTCAAGTGCAGGAAAAGTATTGATGGCAACGGTAAAAGGAGATGTGCATGACATTGGAAAAAACATAGTTTCAGTAGTTTTAGCCTGTAATAATTTCGAAATTATTGATTTAGGCGTAATGGTTCCGCCTGAAAAAATTATTGAAATAGCTATTAAAGAAAACGTAGATATCATCGGTTTGAGCGGTTTGATTACACCTTCGCTGGACGAAATGGTGTATTTGGCCAAAGAAATGGATAAGTTAAATATCAAAATTCCTGTAATGATTGGTGGTGCGACAACTTCGCGTGCGCATACTGCTGTGAAAATTGCTCCAGAATATAAAGAAACTGTGGTTCATGTGAACGATGCTTCTCGTGCGGTAACAGTAGCAACCAATTTATTGCAACCCGATACAAAAATTACCTATGCAAAATCACTTCGTGAAGAATATGATACACTTCGAGAAGGTTATTTGAATAGAAGTCGTGAGAAAAATTTCTTATCAATTGAAGAAGCGCGTAAAAATAAATTCAAAATCGATTGGAATACGTTTGAACCTGTTAAACCAAATTTCATTGGAACCAAAACAATTGAAGTTGAACTTTCAGAACTGGTAGATTTCATCGATTGGACACCGTTTTTTCAATCATGGGAATTGTATGGAAAATATCCTGCGATTTTAACCGATGAAATTGTAGGAGAACAAGCAACGAATTTGTTTGAAGATGCACAAAAAATGCTTTCTCAAATTGTTTCAGAAAAATGGTTCACTGCAAAAGGAATTTTGGGAATTTTTCCGGCCAATACAATAAATGATGATGATATTATTATTGGCAGTACAGACGTTGCATGCAACGTCTCTAGCACAATGTTTTTAACATTGCGACAACAATCACAAAAAACGGTTGGAGCTCCAAATATCGCATTGGCGGATTTTATTGCTCCAAAAGAAATTGGTAAACAAGATTATATTGGATGTTTCTGTGTGTCAACAGGTTTTGGAGTGGATGAAAAAGCCTCCGAATTTGAAAAGCAATTAGACGATTACAATTCTATTTTAGTTAAAGCGTTAGGCGATAGGTTAGCCGAAGCTTTTGCAGAATATTTGCATTTGAAAGTACGAAAAGAAATTTGGGGTTACGCTTCTGATGAGGTTTTGTCAAATGACGAATTAATCAAAGAACAATACAAAGGAATTCGTCCAGCACCTGGTTATCCTGCTTGTCCTGATCATTTAGAAAAACCAACAATTTGGAAGTTACTAAATGTAGAACAAGAAATTGGAGTAAAGTTATCCGAAAGCATGGCAATGTGGCCAGCGTCATCGGTTTCGGGTTATTATTTTGCCAATCCAGAAAGTAAATATTTTGGTTTAGGAAAAATTAAGAAAGACCAATTAGAAGATTACGCCAAGAGAAGAAATATTAGTATTGAACAAGCCGAAAAATGGCTCTCACCCAATTTAGTAGATTAAATATTTGTTTCAAGTTTAAAGTTTCAAGTTGCTCAACTAACCTGAAACTTGAAACCTGAAACCTGAAACTAAAAAAAACATGAAAGTAACTGAACATATACAAAACGCCAACGGAAAACCTTTGTTCTCCTTCGAAATTTTACCACCATTAAAAGGACAAAATATTCAATCTATTTTTGATAGTATTGATCCGTTAATGGAATTCAATCCGCCCTTTATTGATGTAACCTATCATCGTGAGGAATATGAATTCAAGGAATTAGCAAACGGCTTACTGCAGAAAAAAGTTGTTAAAAAACGTCCGGGAACGGTTGGGATTTGTGCCGGAATTCAGAATAAATATCAAGTGGATGCCATTCCACATATTTTGTGTGGTGGTTTTACGAAAGAAGATACCGAAAATCTATTGATTGATTTAGATTTCTTAGGAATTGATAATGTAGTAGCACTTCGTGGCGATGCAGTTAAAAGCGAAATTTACTTCAAACCTGAAAAAGAAGGTCACGCTTATGCTTCGGAATTAGTAACGCAAATCAGCAATTTGAATAAAGGAATTTATCTGGATGAAGATTTACAGAATTCTACCAAAACCGATTTTTGTATTGGCGTTGCAGGTTATCCCGAAAAACATATGGAAGCTCCAAGTTTAGATAGCGACATTCATTTCGTAAAGCAAAAAATCAAAAACGGAGCAGATTATATCATTACCCAAATGTTTTTTGATAATAAAAAATTTTTTGATTTTGTAGCAAAATGCAGAGCAGCAGGGATTACTGTTCCAATTATTCCAGGATTGAAACCTATCGCCACCAAAAAACAATTGAATTTAATTCCACATCGATTCAGTTTGGAGTTACCGGATGATTTAATTATGGAGGTTGTAAAAGCAAAAGATAACGATGCTGTTAAGCAAATTGGTATTGAATGGTGTACGCAACAAAGTAAGGAACTAATTACTGCAGGAATTCCGGTTTTACACTATTATTCTATGGGAAAGGCTGAAAATGTAAAAGCGATTGCTAAAGATATTTTTTAATCTTTACAACATTATTGACAAAATTCTTTTTTAGATATTTTACTGTTTTATGTAAGTTCGTCGATTTTGTTTGTGATATTGAAAATTATTTTGTAATTTCAGCATTGATTAAACCCCAAATCAGCATGAACAAAATTATCTACACTTTCGTAATTTTATTCATTTCTCAGTTAAACTTTGCAAATGGATTAGACTCAATTCTTTCAAAAGCTAGAGAATTTGGCAAGAATAAAAATTATACTGAAGCAATAAAAGCTTATGAATCGTATATAAAAAATGCAGGAGATATAAATTTAAAGGAAGTTTGTATAGAGATTGCAAATTGTTATTTCTTAGTTGAAAAAAAAGAAGTTGCAGTAAAATACATTAAAAAAGCAATAACAAAGTATGGATTTACTGAAGATGAATTCATTTACAGCAATACTCTAAATGAAGATTTATCAAAATATGCACTTTCTATTATTTATGATAATTATTTTGATTTAAGAGCACAATATTTGTCTACCGTAAAATAGATTTTTAAAATTTATTTAAGGATTTTTTTATTTTTTTTTGGCTGTTTTTTCTCTAAAAATTTGTTCTAAGTTTTTGCTTTTTAATACAATTTGTAGCGTTCTTAAATTATTTGCTTGTGCAAAATCAAACAAAGTTGGACGCATATCAGTTGGGGTTGTGAAGGTAAGTTCCCATACTAAGTCATGAGTATTTTTTACTGATTTTAAATCAGGTAAACTCACAAAATCAGATTCAGAAACCTTTTTGTCAAATTCTACTTCAATTATTTGTTCGGTTTGTTCTGCTACTAATTTGTTCAGGTTTTTATCGGTAACGATTTTACCCTTATCAATAATAATAATTCGATCACAAATAGCTTCTACTTCTTGCATAATATGGGTAGAAAGAAAAACCGTTTTATCTTTCCCAATGTTTTTAATCAAATCACGAATTTCAACCAACTGATTTGGATCTAAACCTGTTGTTGGTTCATCTAAGATCATTACATCAGGATTGTGTAATAAGGCAGTTGCTAATCCCACACGTTGGCGATATCCTTTAGAAAGTTCACCAATTTTCTTATGACTTTCAGGAGTTAATCCAGTCAAAGCTATTA
>JBIKZB010000136.1:0-5401 GCA_044354955.1 Flavobacterium sp.
ACCTATTATTTTTAAAGAACGAGGAATTGAGTTTATGCTGTTTCCAAATGGAGAATTTGATTTCAACACAAGACCAGCAGTTAGACCAAGAGTCAACGGAACAAGTGGTGCTCCAAGAGGAATGTACTATGGAACTTCAGAAAGAGGTATTCGAGTAGAACATGATAATTTTGGTAGAGTAAGACGTGTAGGAAATGTTTATATTAACTACGATGCTTATGGAAGAGTTAAACGTATTGGGACAATTTACATGAGTTATAACAGTTTTGCTGTAACTAAAGTTGGTAACATGCGAATTGTGTACGACAGAAGAGGACGAATTGTAGATGTATATGGTTTTATCAACCACGCTAACGTCGGCTACTTCTACAACCCAGGAACTCATTACTCAGGCGGAAATGGCGGCTATGACGACGGTGACGATTACAATGATGATTATGAAAGTGACGATGACTTTTATTACTACCGAAAAGATGGTTCAAAAGCAAAAATGTCTGAAGAAGATATAAAAGAAATCAAAAAAGAAACTTTAGAAGTAAAAAAAGATAAATAATTGGTTGGTTAGTTTGTTTTAAATCCTGTGGATTCTGGGAAGATGAAGCAGGATTTTTTGTTTTTAAATTTTAAAAATCTTTATTTGGAACACAGATTGAATAAATCGAAGAAATTAAAAAAATCGTTATTATTTTTTCAGAATTCTCTTGAAAACAGAGTTCATCACAAAATTAATATCGGAAGAGATTTTCAAATAATAGCTCAATCCCAAGTAGAAAATAGTTACTAAAATCGATTTCAAGATAATATTCACAAAAGGATGAAAACTAAAATCCCAATAGTAAAACAAACCAAAACTTACTATTGTTAGAACCAAAGCTACAATAGTATTCTTTGTAAACGGAAATAACTTCATTTTAAGCACCACAAAAAGTAATTTGGCTAAACTATATAGCGTAATTGAAATTAACGTTGCTATAGCCGCTCCATTTAAGCCATAAAGCGGAATGAAGATCATATTTAAAGAAACTGTCATAAAAACTAGAAATAATCCTAAAAACAAGACCGCTTGGTAGTATTTTGAGTTGAAAATAATTGCATTATTGTTTCCTAAAACCAAATCGAAATATTTTGAAATACCAATAAAGAAAACCACAGCAATTCCTTCACTATAACCTGCTGGTAAAACACTGTATAATTCATTTATATTAACCAAAATCCCAACTAAAATCAAACCACCGATAACTTGAAGTGTAATGGAGGATTTTTTATACAATTCATTCAGTTCATCGTGCTTATTTTCACTCATCAATTTAGCCGTAATTGGATACGTAATTTGATGCATCGCACGACTTGGCACAGCAATCACAGTCGCAATAAAAATAGCAACCGAATAAAACGCAATATTATCGATGTTGATGTAAAAATTCAACATGAATTTATCTACATCTAATAACATATTGGCTACACTTCCCGACAAAATAATGAAAAAACAATAGGTTAAAACTGCTTTTGCATTGTCAGGAAAAACTAGATTGAAACGCGGTGTTTTGACTTTCATTGCGTATAAAAACATAGCAATGAGCGATAAAAAGTAAATCCCCATTAAAGCAAAAACGAATTGCTGTGGCGAAAGAACATCAAAATAAACCGCAAATAAGAAAATCGAAATTAGCACACGAAGCAAAACTTCTTTCACAAAACTCCCATAAACCGATTGTAAATGCACTTTTACCCAAGCATAAAAAATCTCAAAATATCCCATACAAAGCCCAATTACTGGAATTTGCCAAACATAATCATAAACAATTGGATTTTTTTGCGATAATAATTCCGCAATTTGATGATAACCAAAATAACTAATCAAACTTATTGGAAGAATTATCAGTAAAGGCAACACCAAAACAAACGTTAGAAATTGCGATTTTTTCTCTTCGGTTTCGTATTCGTTATAGAATTTCACTAATGTATTGTGCACACCAAACGCCATCAAAGGCATCATTATATTGGCTGCCGACAAAATAAATCCAACCAAACCATAAAAGGTATCACCTAGAAATTGTCCATACATAAACAACGTGTTAATTGCCCCAATACCAAAGCCAATGTAGGTAATGATGGTATTCTTAATCGATTGTTTGATGACAATTCCCATGTTTTGAATGAATAGTAATTAGTGATTAGTGATTAGCAGTTTGGCTAATTTCTCTGTCAATGATTTTCTGCTGTATTGTTGTAAACCAACAGGATAAACTTTTAAATTATTTTGTTGAAATTGCTCAAAACAACACAGAATTTGTGCTTTTAACGCTTCTAATTCGTCATATTTAAAGAAAGTTCCTGTATTGGTTTCTTTAATAATTTGAGCGAAATCTGCATTTTCAGGTCCAATAGCAATGATAGGTCGTTCTGAAACCATATATTCAAATAATTTTCCAGGAATGATGCACTTGGTTTCCTCTGAATCAATTTCGATAAGTAACAACACTTGTGAACTTCGTTGTTCTATTATGGCTTCATCATGTGGTAAATAGCCCAAATGATTCACGTATTTTTCTAACTTAAATTCTTTTAAAGCTTGAAGCACCTCAGCACTCACCGCTCCTATCAACTTTAATTGAAACTGCTTTTTAAATTCTGGATTTTCTTTCGTTAATTCTTTCAATGCTTTCCACAAAATTCTTGGATTTCTAGCAGATAAGAAGGAACCAACATGCGCTAAAGTGAATTTTTTATCCAAAGGTTTTTTAATCACTTTCTCCACATCATAACCATTTGTAATCACTTCAATCGGTTTTGAAGTAATGTCTTCAAATTCGGTTTTTGTTGTTGGAGATGTTACTAAAAGTCGGTCACATGTATTCATGACTTCCTTTTCCAAATTTTTATGTTTTTTAGCCGAACACGAACTTAATTTTAATTGTTTATGATAGCCAATGGTTGTCCAAGGATCACGAAAATCGGCTAACCAAGTGATGTTTAATTCTTTTTTTAACTGTAAACCTATCAAATGCAAACTATGAGGGGGTCCTGTGGTGATTATCGTATCGATTTGATGTTCTTGAAGGTATTCTTTCAAAAATTTTACCGAAGGTTTCACCCAAAACACTCTTGCATCAGGAATAAAAACGTTACCACGAATCCAAAGCATTGCTTTTTCTACAAACGATTGCTTTTTTTGATTGGGTATAATTCCTGAACTAATTTTTTTGGTCTTATTCTTAGAAAAAACCGAAGCTAATCCGTAAGGTTCAAAAATTGGTTGTTTGATAATAACTGCTTTATCCGAAACTTCCTTTACTAATTTCTCATCAATCAACGGATACGTTGGGTTTTCAGGAATATAAACGTGTGGTTCGATGTTAAAATCGGGTAAATATTTGACAAATTTTAACCAACGTTGCACCCCTGGACCTCCTGCAGGTGGCCAGTAATAGGAAATGATGAGTATTTTTTTGTTTGGTTGCAACTTTATTTTTATAAAACACTTAGACACATAGGTCTACTTTAATGATTTTTAGAAAAGCGTTTCACTTAACATAGTAAACAGATAAAATCTTTATTATCTACTTTCCTAACTAATTATGCTTTTTTCTTTCTCTCGAAATAAACTCCAGCTCCAATTAATAAAAGCATTCCAATCGAACTGATTAATGCAATGGTACTTCCTGTTTTGACAACTTGAGGTTCAAATTTGAATTCAATAGTATGTTTTCCTGCTGGAATTTGTAAACCTCTTAAAACGTAGTTTACTTGAAATATTTTTGCTTCATTACCATCAACAGTAGCTACCCAACCATTTTTATAATACATTTCTGAGAAAACAGCAAAACCTGCACTAGTATTGTTTGAAACGTATTTTAATTGATTCGGCTTGTAAGATGTTAATTGAATTGAAGAAGTTGAATCTTTTGCAATGCTTTCTGAACCTTTAAAGTCTTGACCTTCATTTATTAAAGTATTTACAACAACTATTTTTTTAGTATCTAAATTATCCAACGCTTTCATTTCTTCATTGGCAGAGTTCACAAACTTAACTTTCTCCACAAACCAAGCATTTCCATTGGCTGCTGGATTTTGCAACGCTAATTTTTGTCCTTTTTCATCGGATTGGATGACGTATTTTACGTTTAACATGTTTAACACACGAACGTTATTTTTCGCAATTTGATAGTCGAATAATTGTTGTATTCTTCTTGGTTTCGCCGCATGGTATCCACCAATCGATTTATGGAAAAAAGAAGTTCTTGCACTACTCATTCCGCCTTCTACTTCAAAAACACGGAAATGTGTAGTATCGGCTAAAATTCTTTGATCAGCTTCTGTAGGATCAAATGGCATATCTACTTCTCTTGCACTTCTGAATTGATCGGGATTGTTACTTACATAACGTTTATCTACCATAAACAAGTCAAAAACCATTAAAACTCCAACTATAATAATTGCTGTAGTTTCTTTCATAAGGTTTTTTACAAACAAAAATAAAACACCAAAAGTAAGTCCAACAAACAACATCGAACGTAAGACATCGGAAGTGTACAAAGCAGCTCTATCTATTTTTAATGTACGGATGAAATCATCACCATACGCTTGGGCATACATCGCATCATTTACCGCAGAGAAATTGAACATACCTTTGATTAAAAACAACACTACCAAAAGTCCAAAAGTAATGGCTCCAGATTTCCACAGGGCATTCCATTTTGCTTTTTCGTCTTGCTTAAAAAATTGATACAATCCAACAATCGCTAAAGCGGGCACACACAATTCCAAAAGAACTTGAATCGAAGAAACAGCTCTAAATTTATCATAAAAAGGCACATAATTGATAAAGAAATCCGTTAAAAAACTAAAATTCTTACCCCAAGAAAGCAACAATGAAAAGACAGCTCCCGCTAGAAATAAATATTTAATTTTTCGTTTTTCAACAAAAAACGCCATTACAAATAAGAAAAATACCACTGCTCCAATGTAGGCTGGTGCCGCAACAATAGGCTGATCACCCCAATAAGCAGGTGCGTGTTCTACTAATCCTTGTACTTGGTCTGCTGGATAACCCTGGGCAACAAAGTTCTCATAAGTTTCCGATTTAATACCTAAATTTTCATTATTTGAACCTCCAAAAAGTCCTGGAACAATTAAATTCAAACTCTCTGCAATTCCATAACTGTATTCGGTAATGTAATCGTAAGACATTGCATTACTATCTGTTTTTGGCGAACCGTCTGGATTAAAGGTTAATTCACTATTATTACGAGTAGAAAATTTAGCATACTCTGAAGTCGCCATTAAATTAGTTGCATTGGCTCCAATGGCAAAAATTCCTGCTATAGCAAAAACACCTATGATTTTCCCAAGTTCTTTGAATTCTTTATTTTTTACTACCATTACGATGTAATACACCGCA
>JBIKZB010000006.1:0-18429 GCA_044354955.1 Flavobacterium sp.
GAAAGGATTGAACTTTGGCGTTCCATCCCCTTTGGCATAATACATTACTTCGTCTTGGAAAGTTTCTAAACCTCCAATACCAGCACCCCAAATTACACCTACTCTATGTTTGTTTACATTCTCTGGTGTAATTCCAGCGTCTTTAATCGCTTCATCACTAGCTGCAATGGCATATTGAGCAAATTTATCCAATCGGCGCGATTCTTTACGATCCATATAATCTTCGATGTTGAAGTTTTTTACTTCACACGCAAATTTGGTTTTATGTTTTTCAGTATCGTAATACGTTATAGGTGCAGCACCACTTTTCCCATTAATTAATCCATCCCAATATTCTTGAATGGAATTACCAATTGGGGTTAATGCTCCAAGGCCAGTTACAACAACACGCTTTAATTGCATATTCTTATTTTTAAATATCGTTTAAACAAATAATACCCGTGTTTTCTTTAATTTAGTATAGTAAAGAGACAAGGGTATTTCAATATATTGTGATTGAAATTCAATCAAAAATAGTCTAATTTTTTTAAAATAATAAAAACCCGCATGCAAATAAATGCACACGGGCGTTTTATTTATTATTTTTTAGCTTCTTCGATGTAAGAAATAGCTTGACCTACAGTAGCAATGTTTTCAGCTTGGTCGTCTGGAATTTGAATATCAAATTCTTTTTCGAACTCCATAATAAGCTCAACAGTGTCTAATGAATCAGCTCCTAAATCGTTAGTGAAGCTAGCTTCTGTTACAACTTCGTTTTCGTCAACACCTAATTTGTCTACGATAATCGCTTTTACTCTTGATGCAATGTCTGACATAATCTTTTAATTTTTAATTTAATTTGTTGGCAAAAATAAAAAACTTTATTTTAAAACAACCTTTTTGTTACTAAATATGACGACGAATTTAAAAAAAATAATTCACAAAGGCCTCTTTTTTTTATTTTTTACCAAATATTATTCTTTTTTTTGTGGGAAGAAATCTAAATAAAATGAAGAATATTGTGCTTTTTGCTTCCGGAAATGGCTCAAATGCCGAAGAAATTATTCGCTATTTTAAAAAAAATAACCAAGGAACTGTAGTTGCTATCTTTTCTAATAAACCAGATGCCAAAGTGTTAGATAGAGCAAAAAATCATAATATTCCTTCAGTGGTTTTTAACAAAGCACAATTAAATGAAGGTTTTGTGCTCGAAAAATTACATCAGTTTCAACCCGATTTAATTGTTTTAGCCGGATTTTTATTGAAATTTCCTGAATCTATATTAACAGAATATCCAAAAGTGATAAATATTCATCCTGCTTTATTGCCAAAATATGGTGGAAAAGGAATGTATGGCATGAATGTACATCAAGCGGTTCTCGATAATAAAGAAAAAGAAACAGGAATCACCATTCATTATGTAAACGAACACTATGATGAAGGTGAATTTATTTTTCAAAAATCAGTAAATATCGAAGATTGCAATACCGCTGATGAAATTGCGCATAAAATCCACGAATTGGAACATCAATATTTTCCAGAAGTTATTGCAAGTTTATTAACTCGTAACTCATAACTTTCAACTCGTAACTATGCCTCACGAAGTCCACATATATACAGACGGTGCTGCCAAGGGAAATCCTGGTCCGGCTGGCTATGGCGTGGTGATGGAAATGGTAGGAACACCCTATAAAAAAGAATTTTACGAAGGTTTTCGATTGTCTACTAATAATAGAATGGAATTATTAGCGGTAATTGTAGGGTTAGAAAAATTAAAAAACCCCAAAACTAAAGTACTAGTTGTTTCTGATTCGAAATATGTGGTGGATTCGGTAGAAAAGCGCTGGGTATTTCAGTGGGAAAAAATCAATTTCAAAGCTAAAAAAAACCCCGATTTATGGCTCCGATTCTTAAAAATCTATCGCCAACATCAGGTTGATTTTCAATGGGTAAAAGGACACAACAGTCATCCGCAAAACGAACGCTGCGATGCATTAGCTGTTATGGCTTCGCAACAAGCAAAATTGTCTATTGACGAGTTTTATGAAAGGGAAGAAGGGAAGTTGTTGTAATAAAAAAGGAGCTTTTCAGCTCCTTAGTAATTATTTAGATTCTTTTGTTAAATCAAATCGGTAAATCGCATCAAATCCTATATATAAGGAAGAATCGAATTCCGAATTAAGTCGGTTTCTTTTATCGGTGCTTAATGGAAACGTTAAAACTTGTGCACCTACTTTTTCATTACTGCTGTAAACGCCATAATCGGTGGTGTCAAAACCAACTTTTCCTCTTAAAATAATCGAATTTTCCATTAGCCCAAGTGCAGCATACATGGCAAAACGAATCGATTCTTCTTGGGTGTAAAAGTCTGAATTTGCTTCTGATAAATTGTAAGACTTAATAGATGTAAGTAAATCGGTACCTACGCTAAATTTCTTTGACAAAGCATAGTTGGCATCCATTCTGATAGGCAAAGTAGCATTGATGTAAAATTTATTGTTTTTAGAACGATGCCAAATACCAATTAAGGGTGTAATTGTAGAACCATGGTTTTCTGACGAAGCATATAATCCAAATTTAACTTTTGAAGTTTCATTATATTGGTAATCAAGTACGGCAAGTCCTCCAAATTGGAAATCATTTGAACCAATGTTTTCAAAATCAGATGCTATTTTAGGAAGAAACACATAAGTTCCTGACCATTTTTCAGAATGTTGATATTTCATTCCTAAGTTCAGACGTGTCATGGTTAAGCTAGTTCTTTCTGCGCCTTCTGAAAAATTTAGTCTGGTGTTTTCAACAGTAAATCCAGTTAGTAAAACCGCTTTTTCAGACATTTTTTTCGGATAGTAAACTTCCATGTTTAGGTTATTTACACTTGTTTCGTATTCATTGTCTACATTTCCTAATGTTGCATTGTTTAAAGATAATTTAAAAATATCAACATAGTCTTGCGCGTTTACAGAAACTGTGAAAAGTGCAAAAAGCAGTAATAATTTAATTTTTTTCATAATTTTTATTTATTAAAATTTTTCAAAAATATTCTTTAGCTACTAAAAATGTTAAAAAAATAGAAAGTATTAAATTATGACAATCATAAAATTAATTTATGAATTAAGTTTTTAATCATAAAATGAAGCCAATCATTAGCGTTAAAAACTTTTATCCCGAAGTTTCAGAACATAAACTTTTAAACTTCTAAACAAAAACTTATCTTTGCGCCTTATTTCAAATTCAATTTAATGAACAAACTATTAATAGTAGGAACAGTAGCTTTTGATGCTATTGAAACACCTTTCGGAAAAACAGATAAAATTTTAGGTGGAGCTGCAACTTACATTGGTTTAGCGTCTAATTTTTTTAATGTAGATGCAGCAGTAGTTTCTGTGGTAGGAGAAGATTTTCCAAAGGAATATTTAGATTTATTAGAAAATAAAGGAGTAAATATCGAAGGAATTGAAATCGTAAAAGGTGGAAAAACTTTCTTTTGGAGCGGAAAATACCACAACGATTTAAATTCGCGCGACACTTTAGTGACCGAATTAAATGTGTTGGCCGATTTTAACCCGGTGGTGCCTCAAGCGTATAAAAATTCGGAGTTGGTTTTATTAGGAAACTTACACCCAATCGTACAATCAGGCGTTTTAAACCAAATGACTGAACAACCAAAATTAATTGTTTTAGATACCATGAACTTTTGGATGGATTGTGCCTTGCCAGAATTATTAGACGTGATTAAACGTGTTGATGTAATCACAATCAACGATGAAGAAGCACGTCAGTTATCAGGCGAATATTCTTTGGTAAAAGCAGCAGCTAAAATCCATACAATGGGACCAAAATATGTGGTAATCAAAAAAGGAGAGCACGGTGCATTATTGTTCCACAACAAAGACGTATTCTTTGCTCCAGCATTACCATTAGAAGAAGTATTTGATCCAACAGGTGCTGGTGATACATTCGCAGGAGGTTTCGCAGGATATATTGCGCAATCTGAAAACATTTCGTTTAACAACATGAAAAACGGAATCATTCATGGTTCTAACCTAGCTTCATTCTGTGTAGAAAAATTTGGAACAGAAAGAATGGAAAATTTAGACAAAAAAGAAGTGAATGCGCGTTTGAAACAATTCAAAGCTTTAACGCAATTTGAAGTAGAATTAGAAGAATAAAAACGTGCCTCGAAATTTCGGGGCATTTTTTGTTTGAAAAATAAATAAGAATTACAACAACCTACAACAACACAACAACTTATGAGTGACGCTATACAACACGAATGTGGAATTGCATTACTAAGATTAAAAAAACCGTTAGAATTCTATAAAGAAAAATACGGAACCGCTTTTTATGGAGTACAAAAAATGTACTTATTGATGGAAAAGCAACACAACCGCGGTCAAGATGGAGCTGGATTAGCAAGTATTAAATTAGATGTAAATCCAGGAGAAAGATACATCAGTCGTATTCGTTCAAACGACCCGCAACCTATTAAGGATATCTTTGCTCAAATTAACGACAGAATTAGTCGCGATTTAGAAGAACATCCAGAATATCAAAACAATGTGGCACTTCAAAAACAAAACATTCCTTACATTGGAGAAGTATTTTTAGGTCACGTTCGTTATGGAACTTTCGGTAAAAACAGCATCGAAAGTGTTCACCCATTTTTACGTCAAAACAATTGGATGCACCGTAATTTAATTGTGGCGGGAAATTTCAATATGACCAATGTAAAAGAGTTATTCCAAAACTTAATTGATTTAGGACAACATCCAAAACAAATGGCCGATACTGTTACCGTAATGGAGAAAATCGGACATTTTTTAGATGATGAAGTTACCGAATTATACAAACAATGTAAAGTAGAAGGATATTCCAAACTAGAAGCTTCTCCAATTATAGGAGAACGTTTAAATGTACAACGCATTTTAGAACGTGCTTCTCGTAATTTTGACGGAGGTTATGCAATGGCTGGGCTTTTTGGTCATGGTGATTCGTTTGTATTGCGTGATCCTGCTGGAATTCGTCCTGCGTATTTCTACGAAGATGATGAAATTGTAGTAGTAGCTTCTGAACGACCAGTTATTCAAACAGTGTTCAATGTGCCTTTCGAAAAAGTACAAGAATTAGATCCCGGAAGTGCTATTATCATCAAGAAAAACGGAAATGTTTCGGTTCAGGAAGTAAGAACACCATTAATCAAAAAAGCATGTTCGTTTGAACGTATTTATTTTTCTCGTGGAAGCGATGCCGAAATTTATAGAGAGCGTAAAGAATTAGGAAAATTAATTTTCCCAAGTGTTTTAAAAGCCATCGATAACGATACCGATAACACTGTTTTCTCTTTTATTCCAAATACAGCTGAAACTTCTTTTTATGGTATGTCTGAGGCAGCTCAAGATTTCTTAAATCAGCGAAAAGCAAAAATGATTATTGAGCAAAAAGATACGTTAACAGAAGATACGTTGAAAGAATTACTTTCGGTAAAAATCAGAACGGAAAAAATTGCGATTAAAGATGCCAAATTAAGAACGTTTATTACTGAAGATAGCAGTCGCGACGATTTAGTAGCTCACGTATATGACGTGACGTATGGCGTAGTAAAACCTACAGATAATTTAGTAATTATTGACGATAGTATTGTAAGAGGAACCACTTTAAAACAAAGCATCATTAAAATGATGGATCGTTTAAATCCTAAGAAAATTGTAGTGGTTTCATCAGCACCGCAAATTCGTTATCCAGATTGTTACGGGATTGACATGGCAAAACTAGAAGGATTAGTAGCTTTTAGAGCAGCTTTAGAGTTGTTGAAAGAACGTAATTTATATCATATAGTAGAAGAAGTATATCAAAAATCAAAGGCACAAGAAGATTTTATCGATGCTGATGTAGTGAATTACGTAAAAGAAATTTATGCGCCATTCACGGATCAAGAGATTTCAGATAAAATCGCTGAAATGCTAACACCAGATAACACTAAGGCAGAAGTAAAAATTATCTATCAAACAGTAGCTAATTTACACATTGCTTGTCCAAAAAATTTAGGAGATTGGTATTTTACAGGAGATTATCCAACAGATGGTGGAAATCGAGTTGTAAACCGTGCTTTTATGAATTATTATGAAGGAAAAGATGCTCGTGCATATTAAAAAGATGCATTTCATCGACTTTTTATATCGTTGAACAATTTTTTTACAGTAATACAATATCTAGACATACTTTAGTACTACCAAAAAATTAGTAGGTTAAGTTTTATGGTAGATTTGGGGCAAAAGGGTGAAAGTAATTTCACCTTTTTTTGTTTAAACTGGTTGTGTTTTTAATAAAATTTATACAAAAGCATTATTTTATCGAGTTTTTAAGTAATTCAACAATTTTATTATACGGTTAGAGTAACTGTTTATATCTTAGTACTACCAAAAAATTAGTAGGTTAAGTTTTATGGTAGATTTGGGGCAAAAAGGGTGAAAGTAATTTCACTCTTTTTTTGTTTAAACTAGTTGTGTTTTTAATAAAATTCATACAAAAGCATTATTTTATCGAGTTTTTAAGTAATTCAACAATTTTATTACACAGTTAATGTAACTTGTCATACTTTAGCAATACCAGAAAATTAGTAGGTTAAGTTTTATGGTAGATTTGGGGCAAAAAGGGTGAAAGCAATTTCACCTTTTTTTTATTACTCAAAGTGTTAAAAAATAACTTAATAAACGCATTTCGTCGAATATTTTAGCACTTCATCAGTTTTTTTTCGTTTTTTTGATAGGTCGCTATACATTAGCTCTACCAATAAAATTAGTAGGTTAAGTTTTATGGTAAATTTGGGTTAAAAAAGTTGAAGCAATTCTACTTTTTTATTTTTTAATAAAATTGGGAAAATATAAAAAGCCGAAGAGTCGCCATACTCTTCGGCTTTTTTTATTGAACTGTTTTTTAATTATTTTGCTGCAGTGAAACGTTTTGCAACTTCAGCCCAGTTAATTACATTAAAAAATGCTTCCATATAATCAGGACGACGGTTTTGGTAATGTAAATAATAAGCATGTTCCCATACATCCATTCCTAAAATTGGTTGTCCGCCACAAGCAACACCTGGCATTATTGGGTTGTCTTGGTTTGGAGTAGAACAAACTTCTAATTTTCCGTCTTTCACACATAACCAAGCCCATCCTGAACCAAAACGTGTAGCACCCGCTTTTGAAAATTCTGCTTTAAAAGCGTCAAATGAACCAAATGCAGCGTCAATAGCAGTAGCTAATTCACCTGTTGGTAAACCACCACCGTTTGGCGACATGATTTCCCAGAACATAGTGTGATTATAATGTCCACCACCATTGTTACGAACTGCCATATTGTTCATATCTAAATTTTTCATCAAATCTTCAATAGATTTTCCTTCTAAATCTGTTCCAGCAATTGCTGCGTTTAAATTCGTAATGTAAGCATTATGGTGCTTAGAATGGTGAATTTCCATTGTTCTAGCATCAATATGTGGTTCTAATGCATCGTATGCATAAGGTAATTGTGGTAATTCAAAAGCCATAATATTTTATTTTTAGATTAATAATATTTTCACCAAATTTACAAATTAAACTTCGGAATCAAAAATAGATAGTTCTTATACCACTATCATTAAGATAAATATAACATTTGAACACAACAGCTTTTACCATATACGACGCTTCGGCTGGCTCAGGAAAAACTTACACGCTTACGAAAGAATATTTAAAAATTCTTTTCTTAGCAACTAATGATGATGCCTATCGAAAAATTTTGGCTATAACTTTTACCAACAAAGCGGTAGAAGAAATGAAAAGCAGAATTGTTTCGAGTTTGTACGAGTTTTCTATTGATTCTACTTCCGACAAAGCGATGGAATTGTTAAAAGATGTTGCTTCGGAAACCAAATTGAGTATCGCTACTTTAAAAGATAAATCGAAAGCCATTATCAAAAACATAATTCATAATTATGCCGCGTTTGATATTTCTACCATTGATAAATTCACGCACAAAGTTATACGGACGTTTGCTCAAGATTTGAATTTGCCACCTAATTTTGAAGTTTCATTGGAAACCGATTCGCTTTTGCAAGAAGCCATTGATTTGGTAATTTCTAAAGCAGGCGATGATGTAAATCTGACCAAATTACTAATCGAATTTTCAAAAGAAAAAACCGACGACGATAAAAATTGGGATATTTCGGCCGAATTATTAAAGGTTGCCCAATTGATTATGAACGAAAACAATTCGGAAGAAATCAAAGAAATGTCCGACAAGAGTTTGGATGATTTTGGTGTCATCAAAAAGAAATTACAAGAAGAAATCAAAGAATTAAAATCGGAATGTAAGGTAATTGCTCAAAGTGTTTTAGATAAAATGGATTTGAATGGTGTTTCTAGAAAATCGTTTTATTCCAGTTATGTTCCCAATCATTTAGAAAAAGTTGCAGCAGATAAAATCGTTATTAACGAAACGATAATTAATTATTTAGACGGGACAAAATCGCCTTATTCAAAGACGGTTCCGCAATCCGATAAAGATTTTATTGATGAAAATTCTTCCGAAATTTTAGCTTCGGTTGTTGTAATCAATGAAAAAGCAGGAAAAATTTCAATGTACGAAGCTTTTCTACAAAACTTAAATCCACTTTCGCTACTAAACACGATTTATCAGGAATTCAAACAAATTCAGGAAGAGCAAAATTTAGTTTCAATTTCCGATTTCAACAAAATCATTCACACCGAAATTCAAAACCAGCCTGCGCCTTTTATTTACGAGCGTTTGGGCGAAAAATACCGTCATTATTTTATCGATGAATTTCAGGATACTTCGGTGATGCAATGGCAAAATTTGATTCCGTTAATTGATAATGCTTTATCAGGTCAAGACGATTTTGGCCAACAAGGAACCTTAATGTTGGTTGGCGATCCAAAGCAAGCCATTTACCGTTGGCGCGGTGGAAAAGCCGAACAATTTATAGATTTAGCGAAAGATGATAAAAAACACAATCCGTTTTCCAATAAAGACAAAGAAACGCTACGATTAGGCACGAATTATCGCAGTTATTCTGGAGTGATTCAGTTTAATAATGCTTTTTTTAAGCAATTAGCTGATAAATTTCAGAACGAAGATTATAAAAATTTATACGAAAACCTTTCGCATCAAGAAATCAATTCCAAAACCGGTGGTTATGTGAATTTATCGTTTATCGAAGTGCCAGAAGACGAAACCGAAGTTGAAGGTTTTGATTCGGATAACGATTCGATTACAATAAAAGATAAATTTTATTTGAATCAAACCTTAAGAACGATTGAAAAATGTATCGCTAACGGATTTGAATACAAAGATATCGTCTTGCTTACGCGAACGAAAGCACCCGGAATTAAATTAGCTAATTTCTTAACGGAAAACAGCGTTCCTATTTTATCTTCAGAAACCTTATTGATTCAAAATGCGACCGAAGTAAAGTTGTTGATTGCGTTGCTTCGTTATTTGAAAAATCCAAAAGACGACGAATCGAAAGTCTATTTCTTGTATTTTATTGCGAAATATCTGCAATCCGAATTGGAAATTCATGATTTTATTTTGACTGCAAAAGATAAAAATTCGGAGGAATTAGAGTCGTTTTTGAAAACCATCGGAATTGATGTTTCGTTCAAAAATTGCAAGAAAAAATCACTATATGAAGCGGTTGAAGTTTTAATAGCCACTTTTTTGAATGACAAAGTGAATACTTCGTATTTGCAATATTTCTTGGATTTGGTCTTGGAAAAAGATGTAAAAGTGCAATCGAGTATTGCGGATTTCTTGGAGTATTGGGACAAAATTGGCTACCAAAAAAGTATTCCGTCACCAGAAGGAACCAATGCGGTTCGTATCATGACCATTCATAAATCGAAAGGATTGGAATTTCCAGTGGTGATTTTCCCGTTTGCCGAAGAAGATTTTTCAAGAAAAATTAAAGATAAGCTTTGGATTCCACTTGAAGATTCGAATATTGATTTACCAAAAGCATTAATCAATAATAGAAAAGAAGTCGAAAGTTACGGAAACGAAGCAAAAACCATTTTTCAAACCAAAAATCAAGAAGAAGTTTTAGATACGATTAATGTTTTGTATGTAGCATTAACTAGAGCCGAAGAGCAATTGTATGTGATTTCAAATAAATTATTGACCAAAAAAGGTGATTTGGTTACTAATAATTTATCGTACTATTTTATTGAGTTTTTACAGAATTCAGGCAAATATGAAGATGCAAAATTGGAATACGAATTTGGTAATCCAACCCGAATTTCAACGAACAAAGCACACAAAGGGAAAAACAATCAAATAGGTATTGTAACCCATAAATTAAATCCAAAAAACATCAAAATTGCACAACGCGAAGCTTTAATGTGGGGAACATTGCAACAAGATGCGATTAATTTTGGAAATATCTTGCATGAAATTATGGCATTAATTCACACCAAAGAAGATGTGGATTTGGCGATTCAAAGAGCAACCGAATTGGGATTGATAACGTTTTCTCAGCAAAATGTCTTCAAAGAAACGATAGCTAAAATTGTACATCATGAAGAATTGATTCCATTTTTTGATACAGATACCAAAGTATTTAACGAGCAAAACATCATAAAAAAAGCTACAAAAAACAGCAAGCCAGATAGAGTAGTAATTAAAGATAATTTGGCGTATTTGTTAGATTATAAAACAGGCGAAAAACACCATAAACACAAAGCGCAATTAGAAGAATATGAATTGGCTTTACAAGAAATGAACTACACGGTTACAAAAAAAGCACTTATATATATAGGAGAAAGTATAGAAATAGTAACTTTGTGACCTTTGTAATAATAAACAACAAACTATTAATAATAAACACAACATGTACGGAAAAATCCAACAACACCTACAAAACGAGTTAAATACCATTCAAGAAAACGGATTATTTAAAAAAGAACGCATTATTACTTCGCCACAAGGAGCAGAAATTACGATTTCGACTGGTGAAACTGTTTTAAATTTTTGCGCCAATAATTATCTAGGACTTTCCTCGCATCCAGAAGTGGTTCAAGCAGCGAAAGACGCTTTAGATTCTCACGGATTCGGAATGTCGTCAGTACGTTTTATTTGTGGAACGCAAGATATTCACAAAGAATTAGAACAAAAAATAGCAAATTTCTACGGAACAGAAGACACTATTTTATACGCAGCCGCTTTTGATGCTAACGGAGGAGTTTTCGAACCCTTATTAGGAGAAGAAGATTGTATTATTTCAGATAGTTTAAATCATGCATCAATTATTGATGGTGTTCGTTTGTGTAAAGCAGCGCGTTACCGTTATGAAAATAACAACATGGAAGACTTAGAGCAACAGTTAATTAAAGCAACTGAAGCAGGTCACCGTTTTAAATTAATCGTAACAGACGGAGTTTTCTCAATGGACGGATTAGTAGCGCCATTAGATAAAATTTGTGATTTAGCAGATAAATATGATGCGTTAGTAATGGTCGATGAATGTCACGCAGCTGGTTTTATAGGTGCAACAGGAAAAGGAACATTGGAAGCTAAAGGTGTAATGGGTAGGGTAGATATTATTACTGGAACACTAGGAAAAGCTTTGGGTGGAGCAATGGGAGGTTATACAACTGCAAAAAAAGAAGTGATTGAAATCTTACGCCAACGCTCTCGTCCTTATTTATTTTCAAATTCGTTAGCACCATCTATTGTTGGGGCTTCATTAAAAGTTTTTGAACTATTAGAAAAAGACACGACTTTAAGAGATAAATTAGAATGGAATACGAATTATTTCAAAGCTGGATTAAGGAAATCAGGCATAGATTTCATTGACGGAGACTCTGCAATTGTCCCAGTTATGCTATATGACGCCAAATTATCACAAATAATGGCAGAAGAATTGTTAAAAAAAGGAATCTATGTTATAGGATTTTTCTTTCCAGTTGTGCCAAAGGATAAAGCACGTATTCGAGTACAGTTGTCGGCTGCACATACCCAAGCACATTTGGATAAAGCTATAGAAGCTTTCACAGAAGTTGCTAAAAATTTAGGAATAATCAAGTAAAACCCGACAAATAAGTATTTTTTTTTAACAAAACTTTTTGTAGTTAAAAAAAAATATTACTTTTGCTACAATTATAACGCATTGTAATTAAATAAATCAAGTATGAAACATTTAAAAAAATTATTAGTTGCCGCTTTAATGTTTGCAGGTATGACATCTCAAGCACAAGATAGCAACAACCCGTGGGCAATCTCTTTTGGAGCTAACGGAGTAGACACAAAAGTGAGCGCTGTTGGAAACGATAGTCCAAAGTGGATTCAATTAGGAAACGCTAGAGAAAACTGGAATTTTATTCCTTCAGTATCTTACTTAAACCTTTCTAGATACGTTGGAGATGGTTTTTCTTTTGGATTAACAGGTTCTGTTAACAAAATTGACAAAATGCTTACAAGAGATTTTACAACTTTAGCTACTGATGTAGTTTCAAATCCTGGGGATTTATCTTACTATGCAGCTGACGCAACAATTAAGTACAGCTTCATGGAAATGATTGGTACTAAGTGGTTTGACCCATCTCTTAATTTAGGTGGAGGTTACACTTTCTTTGGTGATGCATCTGCAGGAACTGTAAACGGAGGTTTAGGATTTACTTTTTGGTTTTCTGAACAAGTTGGTTTACAATTACAATCTACTTACAAACATTCATTTGATGACAACAGAGTTGCTGATCTTGATGTACCAAGTCACATCCAACATTTTGCTGGTTTAACTTTCAAATTTGGAGGTAAAGATACAGACGGTGACGGAATTTATGACAAAGATGACACATGTCCAGAAGTTGCTGGTTTACCAGAATTCAAAGGATGTCCTGATACAGATAAAGATGGTATCCAAGATTCAGAAGACGCATGTCCAGAAGAAGTTGGAACTAAAGAATTAAACGGTTGTCCTGATAACGACGGAGACGGTATCATCAATTCGGAAGATGCTTGTCCAGATGACAAAGGAACTAAAATGATGAACGGATGTCCAGATGCTGATGGTGATGGTGTTGCTGATAAAGATGACAAATGTCCTACTGTAGCTGGTGCTAAAGATAACGCTGGTTGTCCATGGCCTGATACTGACGGTGACGGTGTTGCTGATAAAGATGACAAATGTCCTACTGTAGCTGGTACTGTTGCTAACAACGGTTGTCCAGAAGTATCTGACGATACAATGAAAAAATTAAATGATTACGGTAAAACTATCTTGTTTAACTCTGGTAAAGCTTCTTTCCAAAAACAAACAATCCCAGTTTTACAAGCTATGACAGCTATCTTAAAAGAGTACCCAACAGCTAAATTCTCATTAGAGGGTCATACTGATAGTACTGGAGCTGATGCTTTAAATCAAAAATTATCTGAAGAAAGAGCTGCTGCTGTTAAAAACTTCTTAGTTGAAAACGGTATCGATGCTTCAAGATTATCTTCTAAAGGTTTCGGTGAGTCTATGCCAGTAGATTCTAACAAAACTTCTAAAGGTAAAGCTAACAACAGAAGAGTAGAAGTGAAATTAGTAAAATAATTTCTTTCAAAAATATATTAAGAAACGCCCCGATTTATCGGGGCGTTTTTTTATTTTTATAAAATGAAACATACTACTTTTTTAGATAAACTAAGCCAAACTATTTTGTCAAATTCAGCTATTGAATTAGCCAATTGTCTTATTGTTTTACCAAATAAAAGAGCCAAAGTGTTTCTTTTAGAAAGTTTAAAAAATCAATTAGACACAACTTCGTTTGCACCAACCATAATTAGTATTGAAGATTTCATTAAAGATATTTCAGGTCTTCGTACCATTGATCCAATTGAATTATTGTTTGAATTCTATGAAGTTTATCTTTCCGTTACAGAAAAAACCAAGCAACAAACGTTTGAAGAATTTGCTACTTGGGCAAAAACAGCCATTCAAGATTTTAATGAAATAGATAGATATTTATTAGATCCAAATCATGTTTTTTCGTATTTAAAAGATATTGAAGCTTTGAAAAGATGGAATTTAGAACCATCAAATACTACCAAATTAATAGATACACATCTAGAATTTTGGGCTAAATTACCTTTATACTACGAATCTTTTTACAATCATTTGTTTAAAAAAGGAATTGGTTATCAAGGATTATTGTACAGAGAAGCAGTAAAGAACTTAATTCCGTTTACAGCAACTATTACCAATCAAATCTATTTTGCAGGTTTCAATGCGCTAAATCAAGCCGAAGAAAAAATATTCAAGCATTTAGCAAACGAAAACAAAGCCAAAATTTTTTGGGATATCGATGAGATTTTTCTCAACGACACTTATCATGATGCTGGTTTGTTTATTAGAAAGTTTAAAAAGGAATGGAAACCATTTGTTAATCAAGATTTCGAATGGGTTGTCAATCATTTTAGTGAAGAAAAAAATATTGAAATTATTGGCACTCCTAAAAGTATTGGTCAAGCCAAAATTGTGGGAACCATTATCGAAAAAATCCAATCCGAAAACCCAAATTTAGAAAAAACTGCGGTTGTTTTAGGTGATGAAAATTTGTTGCTCCCAGTTTTATACGGTTTGCCCGAATTGGTAGATGCGTTGAATATTACAATGGGTTATCCAAGTAAAAATAATCCTGCACAACTTTTAATAAGCAAGTTGTTCAAGTTGCATACCAATGCCAAACAACGTAATGAAAAAAGCTACACATTTTACTATAAAGAAGTTTTAGATATTCTAAATCATCCTTTGGTGGAACCCTATTGTAAAGTGGAGGAAGTCGTAAAAGTGATTAATAACAACAATTTTACCTTCTTTTCCAACCAAAAACTATTTAGTTTATACGAAGAAAAATACCCGAATTCAGAAAATAAATTCTTCCAATTGTTGTTTACTCGTTGGGATGATTCGATTTCTGATATTTTAACAAACTTACATTCGATTTTACTCACCATAAAATCCTATTTAAGCAATGATGATGCCGAAGAAAAAGTTACGAAAGCTTTTGTGTATTCAGTGTTTAAAACCATTAATAAATTAACCAATTATCACGAAACCTATAATCAAATCGAAAGTTTGCCATCACTTCAGGCAATTTATAAGCAAATTATCGATTTAGCGGAAGTTTCTTTCGAAGGTGAGCCTTTGAGCGGTCTTCAAGTAATGGGTGTTTTAGAAAGCCGTGTGTTGGATTTTGAAAATGTGATTATCACTTCGGTAAACGAAGGTAAATTTCCTGCTGGAAAATCACAGAATTCATTCATTCCATATGATGTAAAGAAAGAATTAGGCTTGCCTACTTACAAAGAAAAAGATGCGATTTATTGCTATCACTTTTATCATTTGTTGTTGCGTGCGAAAAATGTTTGGTTGCTTTACAATACCGACAATGAAGGAATCGATGCCGGCGAAAAAAGTCGTTTTATTACCCAATTAGAAATAGAAAAACAACCTAAACACAACATCACAAGTACCATTTATAATGCCGTTTTACCCGAAAAAGCATACGAACACGTTACCATTCCAAAAACCGATAAAATCTTAACACGTCTGCACGAAATAGCAACCGAAAAAGGGTTTTCGCCATCGTCTTTAACGAATTATATTCGAAATCCGTTACAGTTTTATATGCAACGTATTTTACGCATTAACGAAGCCGATGAAGTAGAAGAAAATATCGCAGTGAATACATTGGGAACAATTATTCACAATGCTTTGGAGGAATTGTATACTCCCTATTTGAATCAGTTTTTGGCTTTGCATCATATCGAAGCGATGGAAACTAAAATTGATGATGTGATTCTGAAACATTTCAAAGAAATTTACAAAGAAGGTGAAATCACCAAAGGGAAAAACCTATTAGCTTTTGAAGTAGCGAAACGAAATGTTTACAATTTTCTACAATTGGAAAAGAAAGACATCGAAGAAGGTCAAGCCATAAAAGTGTTATTATTGGAAGCGAGTTTAGTTTGTGAAATCGAAATGAAATCTTTATCATTTCCAATAAAAATTGCAGGTAAAGTCGACCGAATCGAAGAACGAAATGGTGCCATCCGAATCATCGATTATAAAACCGGAAAAGTATTGTGTAATAGTTTAAAAATTAACGATTTCACCGATTTGACCTCCGATATTAAAAATGAAAAAATTATTCAATTATTGTGTTATGCTTTGATGTTTGAAAATCACGAATTGAAACAAAACCGAGAAGTTTCAGCGGGAATTATTTCGTTTAAAAATATGAAAAATGGTTTTTTACCTTTCGGATTAGGAAAAGGAAAAGACCCCGAATTAGCTATTTCAATTGAAATTTTAGAAGATTTTAAGGCAGAATTAGAAAAGTTGATTGTAGAAATTTTCAATCCGGAAATACCGTTTAAGGAAAAAATATAAATATTGTTTGCCACGGATTAAAGGATTTTCACAGATTTAAAATTGTTACAATCTGAGAAGTCTGTGGCAAATTTACTTTATGTTCTTTGTGCCCTTAGTGGTTAAACCCTTTTCAAAAATCCTTTCAAAACCGCCAATAATTCCGCTTGATTTTCAAAATGACTCATGTGGCCGTCTTCAAAAGTGGTGAGTTGTATTTGCGTACCTTCGATTTGTTCTAAATTCTCATCGTAATTTAGAACCGGGTCTTTTTTGCCTAAAATAAGTTGAATGGGAAATGGCGCTAAATGTAAAATGACTTCACGGTCTTTTCTAATTTTCATGCCTTCTAAGGCTGCAACAATGCCTTGAAGCGGCGTTTTTAATGCTTCTAATTTCACTTCTTCAATAATGTATGCTAAACGGTCACGATTGTTTTCGCTGAACAAGTTAGCAATACTCATTCGGATAAAAGCTGAATAATTTTGTTTCACGGTCACAATAGCTCTATCACGATTTGCTTTTCGTTCGTCACTATCGGCTCTTGAAGTGGAGTTTTGTAACACAATTCCTTTGACATTATCGGGATACAATTCGGCGAAAGCCAACGCTACATAACCGCCCATCGAATGTCCAATCAAAACCGTTTTTCTGATTTTTAATTCGTGCAATACATGATGCACCATATCGGCTTGGTCTTCCATCGTGTGGACATAACCCAAACATTCGGTAGCGCCATGGCCTAATAAATCGATAGTAATCACGCGGTGTTTTTTTGCCAATTCAGGAATAAAAGCTTTCCACATCGATTGATTTTCCAAAAAACCATGCAATAAAACCACAGCCTTTCCTTTTCCTTGGTCGGTGTAACTGATTTTGGTGTTTTTGAAGTTCGTGGTTTTCATGTGGGCAAAAATATGTTTTTAGCTACGATTTCTCGAATTAATTTTAAGCTTTATTAAAAAAAATAGGAACACAGATATAAGAAATTATATAAATTTTAAAAATTTATCCAATCTGTGTTCCAAAAAAAACGGCTCACTTTCGTAAACCGTCTATATTCTAATCTCTTTGTTCTCAATTAAGCATTCATTATCGATTCAATTTCCTCAATTTCAATTGGAATATTACGCATTAAATTAAATGCAGCTCCTTTTTCTTGAATTACCATATCGTCTTCTAAACGAATACCAAAACCTTCTTCTGGGATATAAATTCCAGGTTCAACTGTGAACACCATGTTAGCTTGCATTGGTTCGTGTAATAATCCGTAATCGTGCGTATCTAATCCCATGTGGTGAGACGTTCCGTGCATAAAATATTTTTTATACGCTGGCCAATCTGGATTTTCGTTTTGCACATCGGCTTTGTCTATTAATCCTAAACCAAGCAATTCAGAAGTCATGATTTTTCCCACTTCTACATGATATTGTTTCCAAAAAGTTCCTGGAACTAACATTTTAGTAGCTTCGTTTTTTACATTTAAGACTGCTTGATAAACTGCTTTTTGTCTATCTGTAAAACGACCCGAAACTGGAACCATACGTGTCATATCACTTGAATAATTGGCGTATTCTGCACCAACGTCTAATAAAATCAAATCACCAGCTTTACATTGTTGATTGTTTTCGATATAGTGTAACACATTTGCGTTGTTTCCCGAAGCAATAATTGGCGTGTAAGCAAAACCATTCGAACGATTTCTTAAAAATTCATGTGCAAATTCGGCTTCAATTTCGTATTCCATAACGTTTGGTTTTACGAAATTCAAAACTCTTCTGAATCCTTTTTCTGTAATATCACATGCTTTTTGGATTAAATCTAATTCTTCGCTTTCTTTTACAGAACGTAATCTCTGTAAAATAGGATTTGATTTTTCTACTTTATGCGCTGGATAATTTTCTTTCCACCATTTCACAAAACGCGCTTCACGAGTTTCTGTTTCAATAACAGCTCTGTAATGTTCGTTGGTGTTGATGTAGATTGTTTCAGCATACGCCATAACTTCTTTCAACGTTTTTTGGAAATCTTGTAACCAAATC
>JBIKZB010000137.1:0-5338 GCA_044354955.1 Flavobacterium sp.
TGTATTTGATAGAGTACGTGAATACTTAGATTATAATTCATCATCAGATTTCAAAGGATTAGTAAATAAAGCATTAAATACTACATTAAGTAGAACAATTAATACGTCTGCTACAACATTAGTAGTATTAGTTGCCATCTTCATTTTTGGTGGAGAAACTATTAGAGGTTTCGTATTTGCTATCTTAGTGGGTATCTTAGTTGGAACTTATTCTTCATTGTTCATTGCAACTCCATTAATGCAAGATACAATTGGTGAAAAAGAAGGTCGTAAAATGGCTGAATTCAAAAAAGAAGACTAAGTAATTAGTTTACATTATATTGAAAAGTCCTGATTTATTCAGGACTTTTTTTATATTTATAATTCTAAAATGATAAATTATGAAAGCTAAACTTTTTTTATTTGCTCTTGTGTTCGTAGTAACGTCTTGTAATGAGAATAAAGTATATGACGAATTTAATCGTGATTTTACAGATAATCGTTGGGAAAGCAAAGATGTGAAGTCATTTGAATTTGAAAATATGCAATCTGAGGAAGTTTGTGATGTCAAATTACACTTTGGTCACATAAGCGGTTTTCAATTCAAGGAAGTGCCTTTAGAAGTAGAAATTTCAACTCCTGATGGGAAAACAGAAACACTTCCGGTGGTTATGAAACTTATTGATGAGTCAGGAAAAGATATAGGTGACTGTACAGGTGATGTTTGTGATGTGTTCCAATCTATTAAAACTTTTGAAAAACTCGAAAAAGGAAAATACAAAATTAGTATTAAAAGTAAATTTGAAGGACCATATTTACCTAATGTGTTAGGAGTTGGAATTGTAGTTGATAAGCAAAAATAAAAAAAGGGGGTTAGAATCTCTAACCGCCTTTTTTACATATGTATTAATTTAATTTTCTTTGACTAGTTTCGCTTTCCAAACAAAGTAAAATCCAATAAGAATAAACGGAATACTTAACCATTGACCAGTTGAAAGTGCATTAAAGATAGTGTATTGCTCAAAACCACCTTGGCTTTCCTTCACAAATTCCACCACAAAACGAATTGACCAAAGTAATATTAAGAACAAACCAAATAAGTAACCCGCTTTGTTTCTTGCTTCAGTTTTCCAATATAAAAACATTAAAATAGCAAATACAAAAACATAGCAAATGGCTTCGTATAATTGCGCTGGGTGTTTTGGTGTTACAGCTGTTAAATATTCTGCAAATTGAGGGTTTGTAGCAATCGCTTGATAAGCTTCATTTTTATCTCCGATTTGGGTTAATTGCATCGCTTCATTTGGACTGTATTTGTCTCTTAAGAATTTAATTCCGAATGCAGAAGTAGTTTCAGTTCCCACGATTTCAGAGTTAAAGAAATTCCCTAAACGAATAAAAATCGCACCTAAAGAAACCGGAATTACAATTCGATCTAAAATCCATAAAAACGAACGTTTGATGACTCTTCTTTGAATGTAAAACATAGTGATAATGATTCCAATAGCTGCACCATGACTCGCTAAACCAGCAAAACCAGTGAAATGTAGCGTAGGTTTTGTGCTAATTGGTAATAAAATACTCAATGGATCTTGGTAAAATAATTCAGATTGGTAAAACAAAACGTGTCCTAATCTTGCACCAAGCATTGTAGCCACTAAAGTGTACACAAATAATTTGTCTAATGAGTCAACCGATTCGTTTTCTCTCATGAAAATAGGTTTCATTACATACCAACCTAATCCAAAAGCCAATACCCAAGAAAGACTATAAAAACGTAATAAGAAAAATCCTAAATCAAATCCTTCTGCAGGATTCCAAACCATATTGAGTGCGTGAATCATAATTTTTGTATCTGATTAAAGCGTAAAAATAAATATTATTATTGGGAAACATGTTAAAATTCCGATAAGAAATTTTTTAAGTACAATGTCAATCCCGAAGCTTCGGGACAAAAATCAACGTCAAACCTGAAACTTGAAACAAATAATTAGGAACACAGATTGAAGAAATTTAAATAATTTTAAAAATCAAATAAGTAAAACGCTCTGTGTATCTCTATTCAACGCAATCAATATCAAATAAACTCCGTGTATCTCGTTGTAAAAAAATCAAGGCACCGGATCATAACCACTTCGTCCCCAAGGATGACAACTAAAAATACGTTTCAAAGCTAACCAACCACCTTTAAAAACGCCGTGTTTCTGCAATGCTTGAATGGTATAACTAGAACATGTTGGTTCAAAACGGCAAGTAGCGGGTGTGAAAGGGGAGATGCCAACCTGATAAAATCGCACCAATAAAACAAACGGATAAATCACCCATTGTTTCAGTGTTTTTGGATATTTCGATTGGTGTTGGCTACACATAATTATTGATTAAAAAAAAGAACCTCAATTGAGATTCTTTGTATAGTTAAAAGGTAAAACTAGTTCCTTCTTTTCCGTCTTTTAATTGAATGCCTAAAGCTAATAATTGATCACGAATTTGGTCCGATAACGCAAAGTTTTTATTTGCTCTAGCTTCATTTCGCATCCCAATTAACATTTCAACAACGCCACTTAATTTTTCAGTAGTATTTGAATTTCCTGAAGTAGCTTCATTTCTAATTCCTAACACATCAAATAAGAAACTTGAAATCGTATTTTGTAATAACTGAATAGCTGCAGCAGTTAGCGATTCTTTTCCGTCATTTACCAAATTAATAAAACGAGCACCTTCAAATAATTGAGCAATTAAAATCGGGGTATTAAAATCGTCGTTCATTGCATCATAACAACTTTGTGTCCAAGCAGCAATATCTAAAGTAGAAGAGTTGCTTGCTTTCAACATCGGAATTAATTTGTACGATTCCATCAAACGAGTATAACCTTTTTCGCTAGCCAACATCGCATCGTTAGAAATATCTAAAACACTTCTATAATGTGCTTGTAAGAAACAAAAACGTACGATATTAGGTTGGAACGATTTTTCAAAAAACGTATTTTCACTCGTAACCAATTCCATTGGAAGAATATAATTCCCTGTCGATTTACTCATGCGTAAACCATTCATCGTTAACATATTGGTGTGCATCCAAAAATTCACTGGCGAATGTCCGTTACACGCTTTTCCTTGTGCTACTTCACACTCATGATGCGGGAATTTCAAATCCATTCCACCACCGTGAATATCGAATGTTTCACCTAAGTATTTCGTACTCATCGCTGTACATTCTAAATGCCAACCTGGAAAACCTTCACCCCAAGGCGAGTTCCAACGCATAATGTGTGCTGGAGAAGCGTTTTTCCAAAGGGCAAAATCTTGCGGATTTTTCTTTTCGCTTTGTCCGTCTAAATCACGGGTGTTGGCAAAAAGTTCTTCGATGTTACGGTTACTCAATTCGCCATAATTCATGCCTTTTTGGTTGTAAGCAAACACATCAAAATAAACCGAACCATTGCTTTCGTAGGCAAATCCGGTGTCAATCAATTTTTGAGTCAACTCAATTTGTTCTAAAATATGTCCCGTTGCTGTAGGTTCAATCGTAGGCGGAAGAAAATTAAAGATATCCAAAACCTTGTGAAAATCCACCGTATATTTCTGTACGATTTCCATAGGTTCTAATTTCTCCAAGCGAGATTGTTTCACAAAACGGTCGTTATCTACATCTCCATCATCGGTTAAATGTCCGGCATCGGTAATGTTTCTAACGTATCTTACTCTGTAGTCTAAATGTAATAAATATCTAAAAATCACATCAAAACTCATAAAAGTACGAACGTTTCCTAAGTGTACATTGCTGTAAACCGTAGGACCGCAAACATACATACCAATAGTTCCTTCATGAATAGGAGTAAAGGTTTCTTTTTCGCCCGAAAGCGTGTTGTATATTTTTAACGTTTGATTTTTATGTACTTCCATTTTTGATGATTTTTTTTTGAAGCTATTCCTGCTATTCATTACAAGTCCTCGCATAAAAATTTGTTTTTCTACGTTTTAAAAAGTACTTCTTAGGTCGCATTTTTAAAACAACAAAAACTATATTTTTATTGCTCCGGGCTTTTCATTACTATCCGGGCTATTTTAGTTTCAGGTTTCAAGTTTTACCGATTTTGTCATTCCGAGCTTGCAAGGATTCTCCTAACCCTGGGCAACCGCTAAACAAAGTTTAGCAAAAACTCCCAACTCCCATATTCCAACTCCCTACTAAAACTGAGTATCTAATTTAATATAATCTAAAAATTCTCTACGAACTTTATCTTCTTTGAATTTTCCGCCGTATTCTGCGGTAACAGTGCTACTTTCAATGTCACGAATTCCTCTTGAATTTACGCACAAGTGTTTGGCGTCAATTACACAAGCTACATCTTCAGTTCCTAATACTTTTTGTAATTCTTGAACTATCTGAATAGTTAAACGTTCTTGGACCTGAGGTCTTTTAGCATAAAAATCTACAATACGATTCATTTTTGACAGACCTACTACAGTTCCATTTGAAATATAAGCCACGTGTGCACGACCTACGATAGGTAATAAATGGTGTTCGCAAGTAGAATAAACAACAATGTTTTTTTCTACTAACATTTCACCATATTTATATTTATTTTCAAAGGTTGAAGAACTTGGTTTTTTAGTTGGATTTAAACCGCCAAAAATTTCTTTAACAAACATTTTTGCTACACGATTAGGTGTTCCTTTTAAACTGTCATCGGTTAAATCTAGACCTAATGTGTTTAAAATATGTTCTACGTCTTTTTTAATCAATTCAATTTTTTCTTCATCAGAAATAGCAAAAGCATCCTCACGCATAGGTGTTTGAGCACTTGTTGCAATGTGGTTGTTTCCTATTTCGTCTTGAAAATCCTCGTTTTGTATCATTTTAACAATATGTTTTTAATAGCAATTTATAAAGTAATGCAAAGATAAATAATAAACTTTAAAAAATATTTTTTAATGTTAATTATTGAAAAAATATTAAATAAGATTAAAAATTTGTTAAATTTGTATTTCAGTTAACTAAATTATCAAACTATAAAAATGAAAAAATTACTACTCTTAGGTTTTATACTTTTTTTTAAATTAGGATACTCTCAAGCTAAATTGAATCCTAATTCTCTGATTTTAAAGGGGGTAAAATTTGAAAAAATTAATGATGCTAAATTTGATTACATTAATAATGCTAAAATTTCATGGAATTTTTCATCTGTTGATTTGCAGAAAAATCAAGTTTCAATTGAAGTGATTACAATTTATGATTGCTTTAATGGAGAAAATTCTTCAGATTTTAAAGATCAATTTACAATATTAAATAAAGATAATTTTTCTGTAAAAGGGAGTTATGATTTAATTCACTTAGAATTAATGTCCAAATGCTTTA
>JBIKZB010000138.1:0-5319 GCA_044354955.1 Flavobacterium sp.
GTTGGCAACAATCCAAAGATTAAAGTATTGCTTTTAAATGGCGGACCTGGTGCTACACACGAATACTTTGAATGTTTTGAAAATTTCTTACCTGCTGAAGGCATCGAGTTCATTTATTACGATCAATTAGGTTGCGGAAATGCAGACAATCCTAACGATACTTCGATGTGGGATTTGGCAAGATATGTGGAAGAAGTAGAACAAGTTCGTAAAGCTTTGAAACTAGACAACACTAATTTTTATTTGTTAGGACATTCGTGGGGCGGTATTTTAGCAATGGAATACAGCCTAAAATATCAAAACAACATGAAAGGCTTAATTATTTCGAACATGATGGCAAGTTGTCCAGAATACGACCAATATGCCAACGAAGTTTTAAGTAAACAAATGAAACCAGAAGTGTTGGCAGAACTAATGAAATTGGAAGCCAATAACAATTTTTCGAATCCAAGATACATGGAATTGTTGCTTCCGAATTTCTATGAAAAACACATTCTTCGTTTTCCTGCAAAAGATTGGCCAGAACCTGTAAATCGTTCGTTTGCCAAGATGAATCAGTCGCTATATGTAACCATGCAAGGTCCGAGTGAATTTGGCATCTCAGGAAAATTAGAAAATTGGGATAGAAAAGCCGATTTAAAAAAAGTAAAAATTCCAACACTGGTTATCGGAGCAAAACACGATACGATGGATCCAAAACACATGGAAGAAATTTCGAAAATCTTACCAAACGGTTCGTATTTGTTCTGTCTAAAAGGAAGTCACATGGCGTTTTACGACGATCAAAAAACCTATTTTAGTGGATTGATTTCGTTCTTGAAAAACTAATTTTTAAGTTTTCAAACTCTTAAACTTTATCTTATATTTGCCCTTTAAAATTCGATACAAAATGCGTATATCTTACAATTGGTTAAAACAATTTATTAAAACCGATTTAAAAACGGAAGAAATTGCCGACATTCTTACCGACTTAGGTTTAGAAGTAGAAGGTGTTGATAAATACGAAAGTTTAAAAGGAGGATTACAAGGCGTTGTTGTAGGACACGTAATAACTTGTGAGAAACATCCTGATGCAGATAAACTAAAAATTACAACCGTTGATTTAGGCGATGGTAACACTCCGGTTCAAATTGTGTGTGGAGCTCCAAACGTAGCGGCGGGACAAAAAGTACCAGTAGCAACTATTGGAACTAAATTATACGATAAAGACGGAAACGCATTCGAAATAAAGAAAGGTAAAATTCGCGGACAAGAAAGTCACGGAATGATTTGTGCAGAAGACGAATTAGGATTAGGCGAAAGTCATTACGGTATTATGATTTTAGCAGAAGACTTAAAAACAGGAACTCCTGCATCCAAAGTATTCAATATAGAATGCGATGAAGTATTTGAAATCGGATTAACACCAAATCGTGCCGATGCTATGTCACACATGGGAGTAGCACGTGATTTAAGAGCTGGTTTACTTCAAAAAGGAATTACCTCTGAATTAATAACTCCTTCAGTTAGTAAATTAAAAGTAGAAAAACGTACTTTAAAGATTGATGTTAAAGTTGAAAATGAAAAATTAGCACCAAGATATTGTGGCGTTACTATTTCAGGAATAACGGTTAAGCCTTCACCAAGTTGGTTACAAAACCGATTAAAAGCAATTGGTTTAACTCCAAAAAATAATATTGTTGACGTAACCAATTACGTTTTACACGAATTAGGACAACCTTTACACGCTTTTGATGCTTCTCAAATTAAAGGGAATAAAGTTATTGTGAAGACCGTTGCGGCTGGAACAAAATTTACCACATTAGATGATATTGAGCGTACTTTACACGAAGAAGATTTAATGATTTGTGATGAAAGTGGTCCAATGTGTATTGCAGGTGTTTTTGGTGGGAAAACTTCGGGTGTGAGTGAAAAAACTCAGGCTATTTTCTTAGAAAGCGCTTATTTTAATCCCGTTTCGGTTAGAAAAACTGCGAAAAGACATACGTTGAGCACCGATGCTTCTTTCCGATTTGAAAGAGGAGTTGATCCTAATATTACACAATATGCTTTAAAACGTGCTGCCTTGTTAATTCAAGAAGTAGCGGGTGGTGAAATTACTTCCGATATTATAGATATTTATCCAAAAAAGATTGAAGATTTTAGTGTTTTCATTCATTTTAACAAGGTTAACAAAATTATTGGTGAAGAAATTAAACCGGAAACCATCAAGAAAATTTTAGCTTCTTTAGACATCAAAGTAAATAGTATTACAGAAACTGGTTTGGGATTAATTATTCCTTGCTACCGTGTGGATGTAACGCGCGAAATTGATGTTATAGAAGAAATTTTACGTGTTTACGGATACAACAACATTAAAATTCCTTCAAAAGTAAATGCTACCACTGCAAACTCGTCAAGAACGGAAGAATATAAAATACAAAATATTGTTGCCAACCAATTGTGTTCTTTAGGCTTCAACGAAATGATGGCGAATTCTTTAACAACGCCAGATTATGTAGAACTGTCTGAAAAATTAAATAAAGAAAATAATGTAATGATGTTAAATCCTTTAAGTAGCGATTTATCAGCTATGCGCCAATCATTATTATTCTCTGGATTAGAAGCGGTTTCTTTCAATAGCAATAGAAGAAGAAGCGATTTAAAATTCTTTGAATTTGGAAAAAGTTACCACAAAACATTGAATGGTCATGAAGAAAACAAACACTTAACTTTATTAGTAACTGGAAACAGACAAAGTGAAAGTTGGACGAATGTTGCCGCTAAATCAGATTTCTTCTTGTTTAAAGGGTATATCAATGCAGTTTTAGGTCGTTTAGGATTAGACAAAAAAGTAATTTCTTTACCTTTTGAAAATGATGTTTTCGCAGAAGGACTGGCTTTAGCCGTTGGAAAAGAAATCATTGTAGAATTTGGAACGATTAAAAAATCAATCTTAAAATCTTTCGACATCAAACAAGAAGTATTATATGCTGACTTTGCTTGGGATAAGATTCAGAAATATGTTTCTACGAAAATTAAATTTACCGATATTCCTAAATATCCAGAAGTTAGAAGAGATTTAGCCTTATTGTTAGATGAAAACGTACCATTCGAACAAATCTATAACATTGCCAAACAAACCGAAAAAGGCTTGCTAAAAGAAGTAAATTTATTCGACGTCTACACAGGGAATAACTTACCTGTAGGTAAAAAATCATACGCAGTAAGTTTTATTTTACAAGACGATTCAAAAACACTAACCGACTCACAAATTGATAAAATTATGAGTAAGTTGCAAGGTAATTTTGAAAGTCAGTTAGGCGCTAGCTTGAGATAATGTTCAGTGTTCATTCATTAAAAAGTAATCCGTTTTTCAGTGTCATGCTGAATTCATTTGACACTGTCGAATCTTCGATTTCAGCATCTAACTAAACATCTATGCATACAGATTTAGTTTGCAGAAGAAAAGTATACAAGGCTGAATTACTCTTCAATGATGATATTTCCATTATTGTTGTTATTTGGGTTTCTATGATGTTCTAAATATTCATTTACCATTTCATCTAGGTACGCTAAATTATGATAAATTGGGTGTTTTTTAAAAAACCGTCTAAACATTGTGTTTAAAGGGTTTTAGTTCATTTTGAGAATTGTCTCGCGGAGAAAGAGGTTCTCGAACTCTTTTGTAACTATCAATGTTTTCAGTACTTCCAGTTTTGTCAATCGCCATAGGGTAACCTATAGGGTAACTACTTTTTTAAAGTATAAATTATACAAGGTAAAAATAGTGTTTTGGTTCTAGAAAAACAAATTTTTTAAACGAAAAATATTTTTTTTCATTCTATTTAAATCTATATCCAGTACCTCTTCCACTTCCATATTGTTCTAAAATTTCCTTTCTTACTAAATCTTGTAAATCTCTAAGAGCAGTAACAGTTGAAATTTTAGTAATCTTTGAATATTTAGATACACTTAGTTTACCAAAAAAATCATCTAATAACAGGTGTAGTATTTTTTGCTGTCTTGAATTGAATTGAATAGATTTATGTTTGTCCCAAAATTGAACACGGTTCATTGTTTTTGAAAGAACTTCAACGGTTTGTTTCATAGAACACATAAACATTCTAAAAACCAAACCAACCATTCAGTAACATCTAATGTCCCTTTTTGTGTTTGTTCTAAAATTTCGTAATAATACTTCCTTTCAACTTGTATTTGTGCTGACATAGAATAAAAGCGTAGAGACGTTTTATCAGCTCTGGCTAACAACATGTCAGTAATGGCTCTGGCTATTCTTCCATTACCATCGTCAAAAGGGTGAATCGTAATAAACCATAAATGTGCGAGTCCAGCTTTAAGAACATCATCAATAGTTTCATCTTTTGCTATCCAACTCAAAAAATCTTTCATTTCTGTATCAATTTTTTCGTAAGTTGGTGCTTCAAAATGAATGGTTTCTCTTCCCATTGGGCCAGAAGTAACTTGCATACCCGATTCACGCCAAGCCCCTGTTTTTGTTTTATACATTCCACTTCGACCCGTCGGAAATAATGCATATACATAATCACCGCATTTATGCGGTGAAAACATAACTTTATTACCGCAATTATGCAGTGAAAAAAACAATTAGTAGAAACTTTTGGAAAAAATAATATTGTTTTATAGATTCAATTTTAACCATTTGAAAATAGTTGTGAAGATTTGATAAAACAATCTATATTTTAATATTGATTAGTAAATTATAAGATAAAACTAAAAAGAATAGTAGTTTTAATAAGCCATCGTTTGGCACAGTAGTTGAGTTATTAAAATATAATAAAAAAGTAATTCCAAAATAATTATGAAAAGATTTTATATAGCATTTATTGTTTTAATATTGATGTCGTTTGATGCAAAAGCACAAAAAGTACATTCAGTAGAATATCCTAACCAAGCTGATGTAAAGGTATTTGTTGTGGATTACGAAAATCAAGCGGATTTGAAAGTATATAAAGTTAAATATCAAAACCAAGCAGATAAAAAAATATTTTTTGTTAAATATGCTAATCAAGCCGACTTAAAAATTTATTTCGTCAAATATGAAAATCAAGCGGGTTGGAACAATAAATCGAAAATACATTTAATGTACTAATTACCCATTCTACTTTTACCACTTATTGCCTACCCTACTTATATGTAAATACATAAAAGCATTTACCTATAGCTATTTAAATATCATCAAAATTCCATAACGTAGTCATAGGTTATAATTTCTTTTGGTATTTAACATATTACCCAAATTTGTAGATTTTTAAAAAGTTCTAAAAAAGAGGAAAAACTCAATTTGGAACGCATATA
>JBIKZB010000139.1:0-5245 GCA_044354955.1 Flavobacterium sp.
ACCATATAAAATTCAAGCCATTGAAACCAAACAATTTTTCTGGCAAAAAGCTATGAATATTGGTTCGGTAACTTTATCAACTGCTGGCGGAACTGTTAGTTTTACCACAGGAAATTATTCCGATATAAAGGAATTGGTGAATTATTGGTTGTATGAAGTAGAAACTTGGGAAAAGAATTGGATGTAAAAGAATTAGAAGCTAAGAGTTTTGAGTCTTGAGTTGGGATTTTGCCATAGTTGACTTAGATTTGTCATTCCGAGCTTGCTAGGAAACTCCTACGAAGTAGGCTAACATTTCAGCAAAGCGGAAATAAACAAACCTGAAACTTGAAACCTGAAACAAAAACATATAAAATGAAACACTGGATACAAGCCGCACGATTACGAACCTTACCACTTTCCGTTTCTGGAATAATTGTGGGAAGCGCTTATGCCTATTATCAAGGATTTTCCGATTGGAGAATTGTAGTTTTGGCTTTGTTAACTACGTTAGGACTTCAAGTGCTGTCCAATTATGCCAACGATTATGGCGATGGTGTAAAAGGAACAGATGCTAATAGAATTGGCGAAAAACGTTTAGTAGCCGCTGGAGTTATTACAGCAGAGCAAATGAAAAAAGCTGTAATTATCACAGCAATTTTGACTTTCATTATTGCTTTGTTATTGATTTACGTAGCTTTCGGAAAAGAAAATTTCGCCTTAAGTTTGATTTTTATCCTTTTAGGAATCGGCTCAATTGGAGCTGCCATTAAATATACCGTTGGAAAAAGTGCTTATGGTTATAGCGGTTTTGGTGATGTGTTTGTGTTTATTTTCTTTGGATTGGTTTCGGTAGTTGGTTCTAACTTTTTGTTTACTCATTTTATCGATTGGAAATTATTCTTACCCGCAACTGCTATCGGATTTTTAAGTGTAGCTGTACTGAATTTAAACAACATGCGCGATATTGAAAACGATAAAATCGCTGGAAAGAATACGTTGGTAGTGAAAATGGGATTGGAAAATGCGAAAAAATATCATCATGCATTAATAGGTTTAGCGATTTTTGCAATGATATTTTTTTCTCATTTGTCAAAAGATTCTGTATTTGGAGCTCCTCTAATTGTTGGGATTTATTTAATTAAACATATTAGTAAAGTATATAAATCAAATCGATACGAAGACTTCGACCCAGAACTTAAAAAAGTAGCCTTAAGTACCTTTGCTTTAAGTATATTATTTTGGTTAACTTTAGTCTTTCTAAACTAATAACTAATTACTTTTCACTAAAATAAAAACTATGAAAATCACATTTTACGGACACGCTTGTATTGGAATTGAAGTTAATGACGTTCACATTTTAGTTGACCCATTCATTTCTGGAAATCCAAAGGCTTCTCATATTGATATCAATACGTTGAAAGCCGATTTTATATTATTAACGCATGCGCATCAAGACCATATTTTAGACGTAGAGGCGATTGCAAAACGTACGGAAGCGGTTATAGTTTCTAATTACGAAATTGCGTCACATTACGGAAACAAAGGCTTTAATTATCATCCAATGAATCACGGCGGAAGTTGGGATTTTGAATTCGGAACAGTTAAATATGTAATCGCACATCACACTTCGTCTTTTCCAGATGGCAGTTATGGCGGACAACCTGGCGGATTTGTTATTGAAGGCGAACACAAAAATATTTACATCGCTGGTGATACCGCTTTAACAATGGATATGAAGTTAATTCCAATGCGTACTAAGTTAGATTTAGCGATTTTGCCGATTGGAAGTAACTTTACAATGGACGTGGAAGACGCCATCATTGCTTCTGATTTTGTACAATGCGATAAAGTGTTAGGTTATCATTTTGATACGTTTGGTTACATCGAAATCAATCATGAAGAAGCTAAACGCAAATTTTTCAATATAGGAAAAGACTTGATGTTGTTAGAAATCGGACAAAGTATTGAATTATAAATTTGGTACAAAAATTGGAATAGGTATAAAACACAATAGTCACATAGTATTTTAAATTATGTTTTCTATGAAAAGTGTAACGCCTTAAAAAACACACACAAAGTAAAACTATGATTCTATGTGTTTAAAAAATAAAAATAAAGATTAATGAATAAACTGTATTACTTAGTATCCGCCTTATTGTTTTCAGTATCGAGTTTTTCTCAAAAAGACGGTTTTTGGGACAAAGAACGCGCTACTACTAAAGAATTTACCCTTTCAGCAGGAAAACGCACTTTAATCAAAACAGAAGATTTGCCTGTTGGAACTACTGAATTCGTTTATCGAATTACCGTTTTAGATGAAAATCAAAAGTTAACATCAAGTTTGGTTTCGGTATTAAAAGCCATTCCTGATCCTACCGGAATTAGTCAGGGAACGGCTGGAGCCATTCATTTAACATCTGCAATTGCTGGAGATGACAAATGCACGTTTGCTTTGTTTCAAGAAGCAATTGCGGCTAATTTATTTTTGAAAGAAGGCAAAATGGATAGAGCCTGCTGGGAACAAAAAGAAAAAGTGAATAAAGATGCCAAGTTGATTTCGTCTTCTTCTTTATGTTTGACCAATTTACCTAATTTATGGTTCGGATTCGAAAGTCAGAACTGGGTAATGAATCAAAAAATTGTTTTAGAAGTCGTGCCTTGGGTAGATTATAAAGCGAGTAGAGGTTGGACAAAAGAAACTAAAAATGAAGTTTTAGAGCTTGCTGAAAAATCAGATGTTGCCAAAATTTTAACTTACAAAGCCTCTTTTTTAGCCACATTTATCGATTTGGTAACAACTAAATATAAGTATAGTGAGTTCAAGCAGTTATTACCAGTTGAAAAAACGAAAATGATCGCATCTGTTTCAGATGAAAGCTTGTTGAAATCGGGAAAAATAAATGACTATTTACAAGATTATAATGTTCATATAAGAAGACTTTCATTAACAAAATCTGAAGAGGCAATTAAGCAATTACATTATTTAATTACCGAAAGAAAATTAGGCAAGGAAAACGAATTTGATTTATTAGGTTCTCTGTATTTAAGAACAAAACAATATCAAAAAGCTGAAGATTACATTTCAAAGGCAATTTCGATGAATAAAAATGAAATAAAGTTTCAGTTGCACTTGGCTCATGTGTATTTAGTTACAGATAGGGTATCTGAAGCAAAAGACATTCATAAAAAATATAAAGATCAAAATATAGATGTAAATACAAGTTGGGTAAAAGCAACAAAACAAGATTTTGATAATATGAAACAAGTTGGACTACCAACAAATAATTTCAATAAAATCTTGAGAGTTTTAGAATAATTTATCAATGTCAATTTCAAATACAAAAATCAACTTCAAAACTTTGAAATTTGTACTTGAAATTGTCCTTGTCCTTAAATATGAAAGCAACCTATAAAAAATACATCCTTACTTTTAAAAGACCAAGCGGCACTTCGAGAGGAGTAATGACCGAGAAAGAAACTTGGTTTTTAATTTTGCAAGAAAATGGTAAAACAGGAATAGGTGAGTGTGGTATTTTGAGAACGCTTTCATTTGATGATCGACCTGATTACGAGGAGAAATTACAATGGGTTTGTCAAAATATTCATTTAGGAAAAGATAAATTGTGGGATGAATTAATGGAATTTCCTTCGATTCAATTTGGCGTGGAAATGGCATTTTTATCTTTAGCTTCAAAAACACCATTCGATTTGTTTCCTTCAGAATTTACAAAAGGTAAAAAAAATATGTTGATAAATGGTTTGGTTTGGATGGGAGAGGTGTCTTTCATGAAAACCCAAATCGAAGAAAAATTAGCGCAAGGATTTTCGTGTATAAAACTAAAAATTGGAGCAATCGATTTTGAAAAAGAATTAGGTTTATTGCGATTTATTCGTCAAAATTTTGATGCAAAAACCATTGAAATTCGTGTAGATGCAAATGGTGCTTTTAGTTTAAATGAAGCTTTAAATAAATTAAATCAATTATCTGAATTTGAATTACATAGCATAGAACAGCCTATTCCTAAAAACTACACTGACAATATGTCAAAACTGTGTAAGTCAGCTCCTTTTCCGATTGCTCTAGATGAAGAATTAATTGGCGTGTTTGGAATCGAAAATAAGAAAGAGTTACTCTCAGAAATTCAACCACAATACATCATTTTGAAACCCAGTTTAGTTGGAGGATTCAAAGGAACTTTAGAATGGATTTCTATTGCTGAAAGTTTAAATATCGGTTGGTGGATTACTTCTGCTTTAGAAAGTAATATTGGATTGAATGCGATAACCCAATTTACTTTTACCTTAAATAATCCTATGCCACAAGGTTTAGGAACAGGTGGTTTGTACACAAATAACTTCGATTGCCCACTAGAAATTGAAAACGGACATATTCAGTATAATCCTGCTAATAATTGGGATATTTCTAATTTAGGATTGGCTTAATACTTTTTATGTTTTTTCTACGTTTTTATGGAAATAAAGTCATAATTATGAAAAGAAACTTATTAATTGCACTTGTTGTTATTGTCTTTATGTCAATTGTGTTTTTTAGTTTTAAAACTTTTATTTCGACTATTAATAATCAGAGAAATTGCGAATTTGCCAACATTGATAATATTGAAATAAATGTTGGAATTAATATTCCTTCGGTCGAAAGTTCAAATTGTAATTATGATGATGTAAAAAATGAAAAATCAGTTTATTTTAAGTTTGATAAAGATGTAAACATAAATGAATACTGTAGTTTAAACAAATTCTCTAAATTGAAAACTTCTAATTTAGAAGATTATTTAGATTTAAATTATACTGGAAATAATAATCCTTTTAAAAAAGGAATTGATAATTTTTATTCTAAAAGTGAAGCAAGATACTCCAATAATTATCATGCAATTTTAAATGCAAAAACAAAGGAATTATGGATTGTGATTTCTTTTAAAGATTGACACAAATAAGCTATTTTTGTAATCTTAAATCATCTATAAAATGTTTCGTTTAAAATTACCAACCGACCCAAGATGGGCTAACATTGCTGAAGGAAATTTAGAAGAAATTCTAACCGATCATGCTTGGTGTGAACTAAAAGCTTCTTCCAATGCCATTATGTTAATCAATATGCTACCAGAATTTACAGAGGTAACGACCGAGCTGACAAAAATTGCGAAAGAAGAAATGGATCATTTTGAGCAAGTGCATGAAATTATCAAAGCGCGTGGTTGGGTGTTAGGTCGTGAACGTAAAGACAGTTATGTAAATGATTTATTCA
>JBIKZB010000140.1:0-5231 GCA_044354955.1 Flavobacterium sp.
AAATGTTGATTTTTTCATAATAGTATAATATTAGTAATAATTTATAACCATAAAATTATATACTTCTATAAACTAAAGTGTTATACTATTTTTGGAAAAAGTTATAAAAATAACAGCGATACAATCCATTTGTAAGGCAGCCATTTTCACAAAAAACTATAAATACTTCGCAATGTCTTCCGCCTGAATACTATGATGTGAAACACGATACACCACTTCTCCATTCTTTAAAACAATAATTTGTGGCGATTGATGAATCACACTCAATTCCTCAGCAATAAAATTAGAAACACTTCGGTACGAAAGCAAATCCAAATAATTGAAATCGGCTTTAGCAATCAAAATATCATTTCCACTAACCAAGCGTTCTTTAGCATAAGCACTAATACCGCAAGTCACACTATCTTTAAAGATAATTTGAGGTTTATCATTTGATTTTTCAATTATGTTGTGAAAATCTTGTTCAGTCGTAATGGGATTCCAGTTTTTCATAGTTATTTTTTTTGTTAAACACATAGACACATAAGCTATATTTTGTGTTGATTTTAGTCCGAAGCTTCGGAAGTTTCACTTTTCATAGTACACATAAACTATCCGTATAGTTTGTCATGCTGTCAAGCATCTCTTTTATAAACTTCATTTTCCGCAATAATACACTTCATTTTCCTTATATGACTTATATGTTTTAAACAGTACTCATATCTTTTACACCGAGTTTCACGGAGATTTTTTGGAAGTGGATTGTGTTGAAAAGAGCTACACAGAGTCCGAAGCTTCGGACGTTTCACTTTTCATCATTCACAAAATAAACTATCCACATAGTTTGTCATGCTGTCAAGCATCTCTTTTATGAACTTCATTTTCCGCAAAAATATACTTAATTTGACTTATATGTTTAAATAAACCTTTGTGTGACTTTGTGCCTACTTTGCGCAACTTAGTGTAACCAAAACTAAGAACTACACGACAACATAGAACAGCCAACTTTATTTCGCGCCCAATCAGGACGTTTGGCAAACCATTTTTCATAGTTTGGTTGTTCGTCGTATGGTTTTTTAAGCAATGTATATAATTCGTCAATAAGCGTGTAATCTTCTTTCTCTGCGGCTTCAATGGCTAGTTGTGCCATGTAATTTCGCAACACATATTTAGGATTAATGGCATTCATGGCTTGTTTACGTTCTTCATCTGAACCAACTTCTGCTTTAATTTTCTCCAAATACAATTCCATCCAATTTAACCAACTCGTTTTTAATGTCGGTACAATTTTATCGGGTTGATAAAACGCAAAAGTAATTTTAGCGAATGCTTCATCAGAACTATCTGTTTTTACTACATTGGCCAAGTTGCGATAGAAAATAGTCATATCGGTTTCTGAAGCAGTTAACAAAGTCGTTAATTCATCTTGAAATTCGGCTTCATAAGCGGCTTCTAAACCTAACTTTTGTTGCTGTATTATTGGAAATTGACTGTCGAATTGCTGACTGTAGCTATTCAATACTTCTTCCATTGGAGCAATATCTTCAATCAATGGATACAACGCATTTCCAAGTTGTACTAAATTCCACATAGCAATATCAGTTTGGTTTCTGAAACGATATCTTCTGCCTTCAGCATCGGTGGTATTGGGTGTCCAATCTGGGTCATAATCTTCTAACCATCCATACGGACCATAATCAATGGTTAATCCCAGAATCGACATATTATCGGTATTCATTACGCCATGAACAAAACCAACGCGTTGCCAATGCAATACCATTTCCAACGTTCGATTCACCACTTCCTGATAAAATTGCAAATACTTTTCTTTGCCAGAAGTAGTAATTTCTGGATAAAAATACTGAATCGTATAATCCGCTAACGACTTTAAATTCTTACTATCTTTTCGAGCCGCAAACAATTGAAAATTCCCAAATCGAATAAATGTAGGTGCCACTCTGCATACCACAGCACTGTCTTCATAAGCGGCGTTTCCGTTATATAAAACATCCCGTAAAACTTTATCGCCTGTTGTCACCAAAGATAACGAACGTGTTGTTGGCACACCCAAATAATACATAGATTCACTACACAAATGCTCGCGTATAGAAGAACGTAAAACGGCAAAACCATCAGCAGTTCTCGAATAAGGCGTTTCCCCTGCTCCTTTCAATTGTAATGTCCAACGCTGATTATTGTGCAAAATCTCAAACAAATTAATCGCTCTTCCATCGCCCAATTGCCCTGCCCAATTCCCAAATTGATGTCCGGCATACGCCATTGCGTACGGTTTAGTTTCTGGATAAACACTACTTCCTGAAACCAAATTTAAAAAATCAAGAGACTGTCCTTCTGCTTCAGAAATTCCAACTAATTGAGCCACCTCATCGGCAACGTGAATTAATGTAGGATGTGAAGGAATACGAGGAGATACAAATGAAAAAGCAGCTTCAAATACTTGTCTTCGCGTATTTGAAACATTTGCATCGGCAGGTAATTGCTGATTGAAGGTATCGTTCAGGTGTAATTTCATTTATTATCGGGTAAAAACTAAGGTAGTTCCTTTAGACAAGTTAGCATCAAAAGCATATCCATCGTAATTAAATTGCTTTAAATCTTCCATTGTTTCCGCATTGGTATCAATGATAAAACGTACCATCGAACCTCTGGCTTTTTTAGCAAAGAAGCTAATTATTTTTAATTTCCCATCTTTATAGTCTTTAAACTCAGGAGTAATCACAGGAACTTTCAACGTTTTAGTATCAACAGCAGAAAAATATTCGTTGCTGGCTAAGTTGATGAAAAGCTCGTTTTCTTGCAATTCGCCATTTAACGACTGGGTTACTTTCTTTTTCCAAAACTCATACAGGTTCTTTTTTGTACCAATTGGCAAAGAAGTACCCATTTCTAATCGATACGGTTGCATCAAATCCAATGGCTTTAAAACACCATACAAACCGGAAAGAATGCGTAATTTATTTTGTAAAACATCTAGTTTTTCAAGAGGTATAGTATAAGCATCTAAACCCGTATACACATCACCATCAAAAGCATAAACAGCAGGACGAGCGTTTTCAGGCGTAAAAGGTAACGACCAATTTTGGTTGCGTTCCCAATTCAAATCGGCTAACTTTTCAGAAATGTCCATTAGTGCCATCAATTGCTTTGGATTTTTCTTTCTCAATGTCTTTTGAATGGTTTCGGACTCCTTTAAGAACAAACTCTCTGTATGCTTTTGAACAGGAAGTGTTGCTTCAAAATTTAAGGATTTGGCAGGTGATATAACAATTTTCATACGAATACACTTTATATTTGAATAAGCACAAATAAAAACCTTTATGCTTCTATTTTCAAAAGTACGAAATTAAGAAATAGGGTATTTTAGAATACGATAAATAAAAATTATATCGCAATCAATATTTTATTAAAATAGAAAATCCCGAAAGTATCGGGATTCTATATTAACTCATTTTTCCAATGGCACAGCTCACATACGATTTAGCTTTTGAACCTAAACTATTTGCTTCGCCGTCTTCAGGATATCCTAGTGTTTTTAATTTCTCTTTTACTTCCATTAGCTTTTCCTCTGTGGGATAAGCAAAAGAAACCGTACTTTCTTCAACATTTACTGTTACTTCAGTAATGACTTCTAGTTGAGCTAAATTCTTTGTGATGGTGTTAGCGCAACCGCCACATTTTAAATTTTGTATGTTTATTGTAGTGTTCATTGTATTTAATTTATAACTACAAATTTACATAATGTAACACTAAACAAAGTAAAAAACAAGATACTTTAACTTAACTTTAATGAGGCAATTTGTCTTTTAGCAAGCCGTAAATATACGTCCCAAGTAATGCACCAATTAACACTACGGCAATAGCATAACTTCCTGTTCCTAATAAAATAAAAATAGGTCCTGGACAACTACCTACTAATGCCCAACCTAAGCCAAACAAAGTTCCTCCGATAATGTAACGCCAAAAACCACGTTCCTTTTCAATCACATGAATTGGAAACCCTTTGTAATCTTTAATCTTAAATCGTTTAATAATTTGAAGTCCAATAACACCCGTAAATAAAGCCATTCCAATAATTCCAAACATATGAAACGATTGAAAGTGAAACATTTCATAGATACGATACCAAGAAACAGCCTCTGCTTTAGTTAAAACTATTCCGAAAAAAATTCCGGTTAAAAAAAATCTAGCTAATTTCATGTACTTAAACTGTTTTAATAATTAATGGTAAAAGGTAATGTGCCATAAGCAAGCCTCCAATAAAAAATCCGATGACGGCTACCAAAGAAGGTAATTGTAAATTACTCAAACCAGAAATCGCATGACCAGAGGTACAACCACCAGCATAACGCGTTCCAAAACCAATTAACAATCCGCCCACTAAAAGAATTGCAAAGCCTTTAGGAGATTGTAAAGTTTCCACACTAAAAATTGCATCCGGCATTAATTTACCGCTGGGAGCATCAATACCCAATGAGGTTAGTTGTGTAATTGTATCTTGATTAATAACAACACCACTTCCATCAGATAAAAAATAAAATGCAATAAATCCGCCCACAAAAGCTCCTAAAACAATAACCAAACTCCACTTTTGTTCGCGCCAATCCATTTTAAAGAAATCACTGAATTTGCCTGCACCAGCCATTGAACACATTGTTCTTAAATTAGATGACATGCCAAAAGATTTTCCAAAATAAGTTAACACTAACATGGTTAGTCCAATTAGAAAACCAGAAATAGCCCAATGCCAAGTTCCGTAGATATATTCCATATTTATTTGCAATTTTATACAAAAATAGAAATTTAAGATTGGTTTTGATAACAAATTATACAATTTTGGCTAATTTTGAAGCAACAAATAATTAGTATACTATGAAAAAGTTTAAAATAGAATTCAAATGGGCTATAATTATGTCCATATTATTTTTGGCTTGGATGACATTAGAAAAACAATTGGGTTTTCACGACGAAAAAATAAAATGGCAAATAGCTTTTACTATGCTCATCATTTTACCTAATTTTCTTTTGTATTATTTAGCATTAAGCGATAAAAAGAAAAACTACTACAACGGCGAAATGAATTGGAGACAAGGTTTTATATCTGGCGTTGTACTTTCGTTCATAGTGGTCTTCTTTAGTCCAATTACGCAATTCATCACACACGAATTCATTTCACCCAATTACTTCGATAAATTAATTGCATATTCTATTGAAAGCAAAAAATTAACTTTAGA
>JBIKZB010000141.1:0-5182 GCA_044354955.1 Flavobacterium sp.
TATAAAATCTGAGATTTCTAAAAAAGAAAATGACTCGGTTTATTTTATGAAAAATGCACGCCTTACCACCTCAGAAAATATTGATGATCCAGAATATTATTTTTTAGTAAAACGAGTAAAATTTGTACCAAAAAAGAAAGTGGTAATTAATTCTACTCAAATGTATATTGCTGATGTTCCTACCCCAATATGGTTGCCTTTTGGTTATTTTCCAATGTCTGAAAAAAGCACCTCTGGATTCATAATGCCTACACCTGGACAAAATAATCAACAAGGTTATTTTTTACAAAATGGAGGGTATTATTTTGCGTTAAGCGATAATTATGACTTAGCCGTTTTAGGAGATTACTATACTAATGGAAGTTACGGTTTACGAGCAGAAACAAGCTATGCCAAACGCTACAAATTTAATGGTAGAGCTAATGTTCGATTGGAAAATAATATTCAAAGTGAAAAAGGCTTTCCCGATTATCTAAAATCTAGACAATACAACATCCAATGGTCGCATAGTCAAGATTCTAAAGCTTCCCCGAATTCAAGATTTTCTGCCTCTGTAAATTTAGGAAGTAGTCAATATTACCGCCAATCTGTAAATTTAAATAATATTGGTTCAACCATAAATAACAATTTAAGTTCTTCGGTTTCTTATTCAAAAACGTTTCAAACGGTTCCACAAGTAAACATGTCTTTGTCTGCAACCCATTCTCAAAATACGAATACGCAACAAATCGACATGACACTTCCAACGTTTCAAGCAAGTGTTGATCGTATCTTTCCTTTTGCTAAGGGCGATGGTGTTAAAAAAGGAATCATTAAAAACATTAGTTTTCAATACAACATTAGAGGAGAAAATAGAATTAAAACTACTGATTCGTTATTTTTTAAGCCACAAATGTTTAGAGATGCTCGAACTGGATTTCAACATTCTATTCCAATTAGTACTAATTTTAAAGTATTCAAACATTTTAGTGTAACTGGAAGTGCCAATTACAATGAAGTATGGACTTTAAACACCATTGAAAAGTATTATAGTGCCACGGAAAACAAAGTAGTTACAGTAGATAAAAACGGTTTTGAATCGTTTAGAACTTATAATTTTAATGTAGGTATTGGAACTACCGTTTATGGTACATTTAATTTTGGCGAAGGCAAAAAAATTGAAGCAATCCGACATGTTGTTCGACCAAATATTTCGTATGGTTATACTCCAAGTTTTGATCAATATTTTGAAAGTTATGCTTTAGATGCTACGGGCATAAATTTTGCTGATTACACTAAATTTGACAATGGGATTTTTGGATCACCTTCAAATAGTGTTTCAAATGCTATGAACTTTTCAGTCAGCAATACTTTTGAAGCTAAAGTAAAAGATAAAGAAAGTAAAAAAGGAGAAACTAAAAAAGTAATGCTTTTAAACAACTTAAATTTTTCTACACGTTATGATTTTAATGCCGATTCATTAAAATTAAAAGAAATATCTGTTAGTGGTGGAACACAATTGTTTAAACAAAAAATGAACATCAATTTTGCTGCCATATTAGACCCTTATGCGATAGATAATTCAGGGAAAAGAATTGAAAAATTCAACATTGATAATGGCGGGAGTTTATTTCGATTACCAAGAGCAAATGTTACTTTAAACTATAGCTTTTCAAGTGCTGATGGTAAAGATAGTAGTAACAAATCAGAACAGAATGTTCAAAATGGTGGTCGCGAAGATGATTTATTTGGCGTAGGAACCGATTTAAGCGACAACCGCCAAAGTTTGTTTAAAAAAGATGAAGATACTGAAAAAAAAGATTCTAATTCAGAATGGTACAATACTAAATTACCTTGGGATTTAGTTATTGCTTATTCTGTGAATTACAACAATACAAACCGACAAGATGAGATTGCTTCTCATTCCTTAATGGCTTCTGGAAACATTGAATTAGCTCCAAGATGGAAAGTTGGTTTTTCATCGGGATATGATTTTGTTCAAAAAGGAGTTACTTTCACGCAATTGCGTTTTGAACGAGATTTAGAAAGTTGGAGAATGAGTTTCAACTGGGTTCCTTTTGGAACTAATACCTATTGGGGTTTCTTTATTGGAATTTCATCTTCAATATTAAGCGACATTAAATACGATAAACGACAATTACCAGATCGTGTTTTTAGACAATAAACAACTAACTTATTATGAAAAAAATAATTTTTACAGACAAAGCTCCGGCGCCTATTGGCCCTTATAATCAAGCAATTTTAGTAGATACTACTTTATATACCTCTGGTCAAATTGCTTTAGACCCTGCAACCATGGAATTGGTTTTAGATGATATTGAAACTGAAACAAAACGCGTTATGGATAACCTAAAAGCTGTTTTAGAAGCTGCCGACATGAGTTTTGAAAATGTTATAAAGTCTTCTATTTTTATTATGAATATGGGCGATTTTGCTAGAATTAATACGGTTTACGGAAGTTACTTTAACGAAGAAACTGCTCCTGCTAGAGAAACTGTACAAGTAGCATGTTTACCAAAAAATGTAAATGTTGAAATATCAATGATAGCGGTGAAATATTAACGGTTTCTTTAAACAAATACAATCCTCCAATTTATAGTTGAGAGGATTTTTTTTATAATTTGGCTTAAATGAAATTAATACATAAAATAATAATTTTACTTTTTTTTATTAAAGTAACAATTGTAAATGCTCAATTTAAAGAAAACAATGCCTTATATACTACAGGTGAAGTTAATATAGGTAATTATGTTGGGATTGATAATTAATTTAAACTATGTCTATAAAAATAATTATAGTTTTAAAACCTTTGGATGTAAAACTATAAAAAGAGTGAAAACAACTCACCTCTTCCAACAATTAAACTATGTTTCTATGTGTTTCAAGTAAAAAACTTTATTTTTGAAAATCAAATACAATTCTCCTATGCGTTTCCTAAAAATAAGTTTGCTTTTCTTTTCGATTTCTGGGTTTTCACAAAACAATTTCACTACACCTTTTGAACTTGGCAATGGCAATCAATCTGCCACTTATGAAGAATGTATTGCGTTTTATGAAAAATTAGACGAAAGTTTTGCCAACATCCAAATGATTCACAAAGGAACCACCGATAGTGGAAAACCTTTGCATGTAGTGCTTTTTTCAAGCGAAGGTAAATTTGATTTTGATGAATATTTTACTAAAAATAAAGCCGTAATTTTAATCAACAACGGCATACACGCGGGTGAACCTGACGGAATAGACGCTACCATGATGTTGATGCGCGATTTAGCCATGGGAAAAATCAAAACGGCTAAAAACACTTTTATTGCGGCTATTCCAGTCTATAGTGTTGGTGGGATGTTGAATCGAAATTCGCATTCAAGAGCCAATCAAAATGGTCCGGAAGAATATGGTTTTAGAGGAAATGCGCGCAATTATGATTTGAATCGCGATTTCATTAAATCGGACACTAAAAATTCGAGAAGTTTTCAAAAGTTGTTTACCGAATTAAATCCCGATATTTTCTTAGACAATCACGTTTCTAATGGTGCGGATTATCAATATACGTTTACTTGCATTGCAACCCAACATGAACGTTTGGGAAACAAATTAGGGAATTATTTCATCAACGAATTGTATCCTTCGGTGGTGAAAGACATGAACAAAAAGAAAATTGATGTGGTTCCGTATGTAAATGTACACAGTACTACACCTGATAAAGGTTTTGAGCAATTTACCGATACACCAAGATATGCGACAGGTTATTCAACTTTATTCCACACGTTAGGGTTTGTTCCCGAAACACACATGTTGAAAGTCTACAAAGAACGAGTGAAAGTTACTTATGAATTTATGGTCAGCACAATTGGTTTTGCAGATGCGAATTGGCAGAAAATCAAGCAAATGCGAAAAGATGCATTGAACGAATATCAAGCAGGAATGCAATATCCATTAGATTGGGCAATTGATTCAACAAAAGTGTCTTATATTGATTTTAAAGGCTATCAAGGTGGTTACAAACCAAGTGATATTTCAGGAAAAGACCGATTGTTTTACGACAAAAGCAAACCGTTTACCAAGAAAATCCCATTTTATGGGAATTATAAACCTACGAAATTCGTAAACATTCCGAAAGCGTATATTATTCCGCAATCGCAATGGCAAGTGTTGGATATTTTGAAATTGAACAATATCAATGCGCATCGTCTTCAAAAAGATACTATTATAGAAGTAGAATCGTATAAAATTGAAAGTTATCAAACTTCGAAATCACCATACGAAGGACATTACGGACATTACAATACGAAAGTGTCCAAATCGACTCAAAAAGTGAAGTTTTTCATGGGCGATTATGTGTTTGACACAAATCAACCAGGTGTGAAATATTTAGTAGAAACTTTAGAACCAGAAGCGGTGGATAGTTATTTCAATTGGAACTTCTTTGATCCTATTTTACAACAAAAAGAATATTTTTCGAGTTATGTTTTTGAAGATTTAGCCAAAAAATTCTTAGATAAAAACCTAAAAATCAAAGCCGAATTAGAACAAAAGAAACAGAACGACAAAGCTTTCGCTGAAAACGGCGCAGCACAATTGGATTGGGTGTACAGACAATCGCCTCATTATGAAAAAGCGCATTTGCAGTATCCTGTTTATAGATTGAATTAGAGGAAAGAGAAAAGATTTTAAAAGAAAACGTTGAAAAACATAATTATATCAAAAACAACTATAACTCGCACATGTTCTTTGGTTAAATGTTTTATAAAGAAATTAAATTAACATTATTATTACTTATAATTTTTCGAAGATTGATACTCAATCAGTGATTCAAAAACTTCATTCTTTACTTCAATATTAACGATTGTGTCTTTATGCTTGTTTATATAATCATAATACTTATCAATTCTAAAATTGAAAAGTATACTTATTAAAATTTGCATTCTACTCAAATTGGAGAAATTTGTTGATAATATCAATAAATCATTAATAATGTCAACCTGATTACAACTTAATATGTTATCACGAAATTTTACATATTTTTCAGATAACGTTTCAAGTATTTCGATTAATATTTCAACATCATATTCTTCTCTATTAATAATAAGTTGCATTATCATGTTTTGAAAATCTTCTTTTGAAATTATTTCTTCAAGATTTTTATAATCGTCAATCTTCATATTTTATATTTATGTTATCAATA
>JBIKZB010000142.1:0-5163 GCA_044354955.1 Flavobacterium sp.
TTTACTAATTCTAAGTTAGATTTGGAAGTCAATCTACAGTTTAGTGATGAAGTTGCTTATGAAGATTTAGCCGAGGAAGAAAAAGGAAAAAAAGAAATTTACGCAATTGATGTCAATGGAAATCCTTATTCTCCAAGCTGGTATACCTTGAATTTAAAATCGATGTATAAGATTACTGAAAATTTCACGTTTACGGCTGGATTAGAAAACATAACCGATCAACGCTATCGACCGTATAGTTCAGGAATTGTAGCACCTGGAAAGAATTTTATTCTAGCATTGAGAGCTAAATTTTAAACATAAAAAATCCCGATATCACTATCGGGATTTTTATTTTTATCTTATTGGTTGATTTTGAATCAAATCTAAATACAAGTTAATTTTATCTTTCAACTCTTTTCTTGGAGCAATGAAATCTAAAAATCCATGCTCTAATAAAAATTCTGAAGTTTGAAAACCTTCTGGTAAATCTTTACCGGTTGTATCTCTTACAATACGAGGTCCAGCGAAGCCAATTAAAGCGCCAGGTTCTCCAATATTGATGTCTCCTAACATTGCGTATGAAGCGGTAGTTCCACCCGTTGTAGGGTCGGTACATAATGAAATGTATGGAATTTGTTCTTCTGCTAATTGCGCTAATTTAGCCGACGTTTTTGCTAATTGCATTAATGAATAAGCTGCTTCCATCATACGAGCTCCTCCTGATTTTGAAATCAAAACAAACGGAATTCTGTGTTTGATAGAATAGTCAATTGCTCTAGAAATTTTTTCACCCACAACTGCTCCCATTGAACCACCAATAAAAGCAAAATCCATACAAGAAACGACTAAGTCTTTTCCTTTAGATTTTCCAACGCCAGTTCTAATAGCGTCTTTTAATTTGGTTTTGTCCATTACATCTTTTAAACGATCACTATATTTTTTAGTATCTTCAAATTTTAATGGATCTTTTGATGTTAATTTTGCATCAAGTTCAGTGAATTCATTGTTATCGAATAAAATTTCGAAATATTCTTTACTGCCAATTCGTACATGATAATCGTCTTCTGGACTTACCCATAGATTTCTTGCCAATTCATCTTGGTCAATGATTTTTCCTGTTGGAGATTTATACCATAAACCCTTTGGAACATCTTTTTTGTCCTCAGTTGCGGTGGTGATTCCTTTTTCTTTTCTTTTAAACCAAGCCATAATTAAGTTAGAAGTTAGAAGTTAGAAGTTGGAAGGCTAACCTTATCTTCATCTAATTTCAATTAATAATAAATTTTAAACTTCGTACTTTGTACCTCGTACTTCGTACTTATAAAGTATTCACGTTATTTAAATCGGCAAAAGCTTGTTCTAATCTAGTGTTGAACGTAACTTCTCCTTCACGAACCCATTTTCTTGGATCGTAGTGTTTTTTGTTTGGGCTATCTGCTCCGTCTGGACTTCCAATTTGAGTTCTTAAGTAATCGATTTTATTTACCACATAATCACGAATTCCTTCGGTGAAAGCAAATTGTAAATCAGTATCAATATTCATTTTAATTACTCCGTAAGAAATAGCTTCTCTAATTTCTTCTAAAGTAGAACCAGAACCACCGTGGAAAACAAAATCAACTGGATTATTTCCTGTATTGAATTTATTTTGAACGTATTCTTGAGAATTTCTAAGAATTTTTGGAGTTAATTTTACATTTCCTGGTTTGTAAACGCCATGTACATTTCCAAAAGAAGCCGCGATTGTAAATCTTGGACTTACTTTCATTAATTCTTCGTAAGCGTAGGCTACTTCATCAGGTTGTGTGTATAATTTTGAGCTATCTACATCTGAATTATCTACACCGTCTTCTTCACCGCCAGTAATTCCTAATTCAATTTCTAACGTCATTCCCATTTTACTCATTCTTTCTAAATATTTTTTAGAAATTTCTAAGTTTTCTTCAATTGGCTCTTCTGATAAATCAATCATGTGAGAACTGAATAATGGTTTTCCAGTTTCGGCAAAATGTTTTTCCGAAGCGTCTAATAAACCATCAATCCAAGGTAATAATTTTTTTGCGCAATGGTCTGTGTGTAAAATTACAGTAGCGCCATAAGCTGCCGCTAAAGTATGGATGTGTTTTGCACCTGCAACAGCTCCTAAAATTGCTGATTGTTCATTTTGGTTTGACAAGCCTTTTCCTGCATTAAATTGCGCTCCACCATTAGAAAACTGAATAATAACAGGTGCGTTTAATTTAGCAGCAGTTTCAATAACACCATTAATAGTACTAGACCCTACAACGTTTACCGCCGGTAAAGCAAAACCTTTTTGTTTTGCATAATTAAAAATTTCTTGTACTTGATCTCCTGTTGCTACACCAGCTTTAATATTGTGACTCATAGTTGATTGTTTTTAATATAGTTTTGCAAAAATAATAATTTAAAAAATTAGAATGGATAATTAATACCAAAATTTAGCACTGTTTTGCTAAAGTTAATCCCTTTTAACCATCTATCACCCACTTCTCTCCCAGGATCATAAGCTTTGTAGCCTAAATCAAAGCGAAAGACAAAGAAGTCAAAATCGTATCGTAAACCAATACCAGAACCTACTGCTAAGTCTTCAAACGAACTAAATCCATTAAAGGTATAATCTTCATCGGTAATGTTATCAAATATGTTCCAAATATTTCCAATATCAGCAAAGAAAGCGCTGTGAAAATTTCCACCAACTCTAAAACGATATTCTAAGCTATAAGCTAATTTAAAGTTGGCTTCATTGAAATCATTAATTCCTCCACTTCTTCCGGGGCCTAAACTATACGCTTGCCATCCTCTATTGTCATTGGATCCGCCCGAAAAATAACTTCGTGAAAATGGGATTGATTGCGCATTACCAAATGGCACAGCTATTCCAGCAAATGCTCGCATAGCCAATGTGTTTTTCTTGCCAAAATCCCAATGTTTAATATAGTCTATTTCTCCTTTTAAATATTGAGAATATTCAATACCAAACATAGTTTTATTACCATTTTGGTTCAAATCTTCATTTTTTGAATCGGCTAATAGTGAAAGTACATTTCCTGCAGACTCAATTTTGGTTCGTATCGAATAAAAATTATTATCCAATAAATTGGCTTTTGTGTTTCTAAAAAAAGTAATGCTCGATGAAACAATTAAGTTGTTTTCAATTAAACGTTCTCTTCTTTCGCCAATACTTCTAATTGTTTTGTATTCTGGGTCAGTTGGCGATAATGAAGTTTGTCCACTCTCTACATCATCAATAAAATTTACGGCTCCTTCCGTAGTTAAATTTCCGTTTTCTAAATTAGCAGGGTCAACATTATACGTTTGAGCTAAATCATTTAAAGTATTGTAAGAAGAAGTATATACATTAAAGTAATTTTCCGGATTTAGATTTTTAATAAATTGGATATTTAATAAATCAAATCGGAAGTTATGTTTTTGTTTTGGAATCCAACTATAGTTAAAAACACCCGTTAAATTTTCTTTATCTAATCCAATATTTCGTTGACTCGTTAAACTAATATTTGCATTAGTAGTAGGAAGCATTTCTTTTCTAATGATTTTGCGAGTATTTGCCGGAAAAACAATCCTTGGAAAGCTAAGTTTCCCTTCAATTCCATACTCTGAAATGTTAAAAAAAACATTGTTCGGATTGGCTAAATCTTTTGATGAACCAATGTTTCCCTTAGCAGCTAATTCGAATGTTTCGGCTCTTTTAAATAAATTTCGCCATGTAAATGCCATTCTTCCACTAATTCCTAATTCTTGAACGTCAGATGTGGTAACATCAAATGAAGGTTGCCAAACAAACTTAGGCTTACTCATTAAGTAAATGTTTGCAATTAAGGATGTTTTTGTGGTGTCATTTGGATCTTCAATATATTCAATATTCGGGTAATTGAATACTTTTAAATTACTTAAAGATTTTGATGTTAATGTTCTATCATTGTCACTAAACAGTTTACCTTTTTCAATAAAAATGGCATTTGTGATGGCTTTAGGTTTGTATTTTAATTTACCAGAACTGTATATAGTAAAATTTTTGTACGTTACGCTATCGTTTAATTTGTTGCTTTCTTTTTTAGAAGTATTGTATGTAAAAATGTTAACCTGATTAATTTTATAAATTGAAAATGGTTTTTTTACCAATTCGTCCCCGTTTTTGACGTATCGGTCTTCAATTTTTAAGTCAATATTCATTTTTTGAGTGGAATCATCAAATATGGCATTGTATTTAATGTTGCTTTCTTGAAAATGATATACACCATTATTTCTTAAATATTGTGTTATTCTTTTACGTTCATTGTCGAAATTACTAAAATTATATTGATCTCCTTTTTTTATGAAAGTTTTACTTTCTTGAATAGAATATAGGCTATCTACAACTGGACTCTCAATGTATTTAAATATCGAATCTATAAAATAAGGTTTGCCAGTTGTTATTTTGTAGACAACTTTTCCTCTTTTATTTCCTAAAGAGTCAATAGACATGGAAACTTTATTTCTTATGTAGCCGTTGTTATAATAATATCCACTAAGGCGATCTTTTGATTTTAGGGCTTTTCTTTCATCTATAATTACGGGAGCTTCACCTGTTTCTTTCATAAAGCGGTGTATTCCACTAACAAAAAATGATTTTCCTAATCGTTCTACTTGTTTAGTCGATAAAAATCGGTTTAGTCTTTTAATTCGGTTAGGTTTTTTGTTCAACCAAACTTGGTAGGTAGAATCAGGATTTGGTTTAGCGGTATTGTATAATGTAAGTCCAAAAGGATAATTTAAAAACTTGGTATTAGGTTGTTGAACTACTAAATTATTAACTCGGTCTTCCTTATTTAGTTCGTCATTAACATAAACCTCGTTTTTGGTTAATAATTTTTTACTTTCGGGTACTCGCTTTACTAACGAACACGAATAAATTATTGTACCAATTACAAATAATAATGTTATTTTTGATAAATTATTTCTCAAAGCGCTTTTTAAAGGTTAGTCAAAAATACAATTTTTATGCTTAGTAAAAACCAAATTAAGTTAATTACAAGCTTACAACAAAAAAAATATAGAAAACAAGAACAACTTTTCTTTGCCGAAGGTATAAAGGTAGTTCAAGAATTGTTACATTCTAACTTTGAATTGCAAGAATTGTTTACCACTAAACAAGATTTTTTG
>JBIKZB010000007.1:0-17595 GCA_044354955.1 Flavobacterium sp.
AATTACTAAAAGAATATAAAAAGTTTCAGGATGAAATGAATAATTATTCTAAGAAATTTATCAAAGAAAATCCAGATGCTTACTTGTCTGTGTTGTTATTAGAGAATTTTTTAATGAGACAGTATTTAACTCCAGAAGAAGTTAAATCGTATTATAATGGTTTAAGCAAAGAAGTAACTGAAACAAAAAGTGGTAAGAAAATTAAAACTACTTTAGATGCGATGTTTGCTATTGTTATAGGTAAACCAGCACCTTTATTTTCAGGACCTACTCCTGATGGAAAAACAGTTTCGTTAAAAGAATCTTTAGGAAAAGTAACAATTATTGATTTTTGGGCTTCTTGGTGTGGTCCGTGTAGAGCTGAAAATCCTAATGTGGTTGCTTTATATAATGAATTTCACGCACAAGGTTTAAATATTATTGGAGTTTCTTTAGACAAAGACGCTGCTAAATGGAAAGAAGCTATTGCTAAAGACAACTTAACTTGGACACATGTTTCTAATCTTAAATTTTGGGAAGATCCTATTGCTAAACAATACAATGTGCAATCAATTCCAGCTACTTTTATTTTAGATGCTAAAGGAACAATTGTTGCAAAAGATTTAAGAGGTGATGCTTTAAAAGCGAAAGTAAAAGAACTTTTAGGAGTTAAATAATTCCTACACAAACTATATTTAAAAAAATCTTCTTCGGAAGATTTTTTTATGTTTTTCATTTACAGAAAGTTATAAAATAGTCTACAAAATAGTAGAAAATAACTTTGCAGGAATAAAAAACAATTCTATATTTGCAACCGCTTAGTCAAATAAGCAAGATGGCTTGGGGAGATACTCAAGCGGCCAACGAGGGCGGACTGTAAATCCGCTGATTACATCTTCGCAGGTTCGAATCCTGCTCTCCCCACAAAAGCACTTCTAACGAGGTGCTTTTTTTGTATGCTACTATTCCTTCTATTGTATACATCCTGCATACACTATCCATACTTTATCTATACACTATCTATGGAGTATCTACTTAGTATGAACCAATCCTCTTTTTTAGTTCTCGATACATTTTTAGAAAGCAAAAATTAGCATTTTTACTTTCTAAAATCACTCGAAGTGACGGGGATTTGGTTGTGGTTATTTAGTGATTTGTGCGGTTTCAATTGTTCTCTAAACAATTTTTGTTCTGCTTTACTTTTCAAAAAATAATTGAACTATCGTTGGTGTGGTTTTATATATTATACTTGTTATTAGTAAATTATAAAAAAACAGTGTGAAAAATTAAAAACTATTTTTTTTTATGTATTTTTGAGTAAAATTAATCCTTCAATGAATTTATTAGATAATCATAATAAAGATATTTCGATTTTATGTAAAGCGCATAAAGTAAAATCTTTATATGCTTTTGGTTCTGTCTTGACTGATAAATTTAATAACGAAAGTGATGTTGATTTGATTGTTGATTTTGAAAATTTGGATGTTTTAGATTATGGCGATAACTATTATAATTTAAAGTTCTCACTTGAACGTATTTTAAAACGAAGTATTGACTTATTAGAAGAAAAAGCTATAAAAAATCCGTATTTTAGAAAAAAATTGAATCAAAATAAAGTATTGATTTATGGATGATTCTATTAAAACTTGGCTTTATGATATTTTAAGTTCAATTAATGAAATTGAAAGTTACTTTGTTGAAACTCCAAAAATGTTTGAAATTTATCAAAATGATTTAAGGACCAAAAGGGCTCGAACTTGTTTCATCGAAATATGAAAAGCCAATTGAAATGGAAATTAACGAAATGAAAAATAATAACAGCCACTAACAGCGGTTTGCTTCAATGGCTACTTCCGGATTTTCCTACGGAAAATCCGCTGCTGAATGGAATGTTTTGTTATATTTGTAATGGCTTGGTGTTGGTTCAACGCCACTGAAAGCAAGCCACATAACGTTAGCAATAACCATAAAAAAAATCTCCGTAAAATTTGATAATATACCAAAAATTGGTATATTTGTTTTTTAAATTTATTTGTCATGGCAAAAAACACATCAATACTATTAGGAGATTATTTTGATGATTTTATTAATCAGCAATTAAAAAGTGGTCGGTTTTCTTCAGCAAGCGAAGTTGTAAGAACTGCATTAAGAATGTTTGAGCAAGAAGAATCAAAAAAAGCTGAACTTATCAAAGAACTTAAAAAAGGAGAAAAATCTGGATTTGTAAAAGATTTTAACAGAGATACTTTTTTAAAGGATTTACATAACAAACATTTGAGTAAATGATTTACAAAATAAGTAAAGAAGCATCAAATGATCTTGAAAAAATTTGGCTTTATACAATTGAAACTTGGTCTGCAGAAAAAGCTGACAGGTATTTGAATTTGATTTTTGATGAAATAGAATATCTATGTCAAAAACCAAATTCTGGTTCTGATTTTAGCCATGTCAGAAAAGATTATTTACGTTCTCGGGTCAAATCCCATTTTATTTTCTACAAAATCAACGAAAAACAAAGTGAGTTAGAGATTATTCGAATTCTCCATCAACAAATGGATATAGAAAATCGGCTAAACGAATAAAATGGCAACTGCTAACAGCCGTTTACTTCAATAGCCACTTCGGGATAACCGCAAGAAAAATCAGTTATTAAAACCTACCTTTTCTTCAAATACCCAATCACCGCTTCATTAAAAATTACGGGTTGCTCTACATTTACTACGTGTCCGCAGTTTTGAATGATAAAAAGTTCGGCCGTTTTTACATGGTTGGCAACTACTTGCTTAACGGATGGTAAAAACATATAATCTTCTTCACCCATAACGTAAAGTGTGGGAATGTTCAGTTCTTTTTGACGAAACCAACGAAGAATCGGGTTTATTTCTGCAGTTAGCTTAAACCATTTAATAAACTCTTTTTGATACAATTTCTTGGCTTCGTTAATAAAAAGTAAGCGTGATTGCTTGTGATTCTTTTTAGGCATAATTACAAAGGCAAAAAATTTATACAAAACCAAATAGGGCAACACATATTTAAATGTATTTCCTAAACGCATTAAAACTTGTGAACGGAAGTTCATTTTTAAAATAGCACCGCCTAAAATCATGCTTTTCACTCGAGTGGGATGCATTTCTGCCAATTGACGAATGACGATGGAACCCAATGAAATTCCCACAAAATGAGACGATTCTATTTTTAAGTGATTGATTACCTCAACAATATCTTCGGCAATGGCTTTAAACGTGTATTGCTGTTTAAATGCCGATTTTAATTGCTCTTTTGAATCGCCATGACCTCTTAAATCCAAAAGCAAAACGTTAAAATGCTTTTGAAAATCACGAATTTGCTTAAACCATACAGACGAACTTCCTCCTGCTCCATGAACAAAAGTAACCCACTCTGAACTCGATTCATTTTTATAAATTGTGTAGGAAATCAAATCTTTATTTTTTTTTCAAATGTAAGCTTTTCAAGAGACTTATGAGTTGAACAAATTTTAAATTTTATCATGGAGTACTTTGAAATAAGCAAAAGCATTTAACAATCGGCTTCCATACCACGAAAACATCTCGCCATCCACAAAAACAGTTTTGGCATGATGCGTAAAACGTCCAATTTCAAAAGCATGTTCGTCCTTAAACGGAAAAGGTTCGGAAGACAAAAACACATAATCAGGATCACCTTCTAAACGGATTTTCTTCAATTCAATTTCAGGATAACGTCCTTCTTTTTCTTTGTAAATATTTTCGAAACGATTCAATTGTAACAATTCGTTGATAAATGTGTTATTTCCAGCCACCATATACGGATTCGCCCAAATGAAATAAGCAGCTTTTTTAATAGGTTTGTCTTTGATAAATTGCTTGAAATCTTGGTAAGCAAAATTAATTTTATCAATCCATTTTTGTGCATTGGTGCGTTTGTTAAACAATTGGCCAAAATCGGAAATCATTTGTAAATTGTCTTCAATCGTGTAGATATCAGTGACCCAAACAGGGCAAATTGCACTTAATTCTTCAACAATTTCTTTCGTATTTTCTTCTTTGTTGCAAATAATAATATCAGGCTGAAGCGCTTTTATTTTATCAAATTTTATGGTTTTTGTCCCGCCAACAATGGTTTTTGTAGCTTTAAAATGAACAGGATGCACACAGAATTTAGTAATTCCTACAATGTTGTCTTCTAACCCTAAATCGTACAACAATTCGGTTTGTGAAGGCACTAAGGAGATGATTCGAACGGGTTGAGTGTCGAATGTATGTTGAATTCCTAATTGGTCTGTGAGTTGCATGATTTCAATAGTAAATATTCAATATTTACCCTAAAATAGATTGCATTTCTAATTGCAATTTCAAAGCTTCTTCCCTAGCCTTTGCAGCGAAATCTGTTCCGTTGGAAGCATAAATAATTCCTCTTGACGAATTGATTAACAAACCTACGTTTTTACTCATTCCGTATTTACAAACCTCCGCTAAACTTCCGCCTTGAGTGCCAACCCCTGGAACTAGTAAGAAACTATCAGGAACTATTTTTCTGATTTCAGTGAAATATTCGGCTTTGGTAGCACCCACTACATACATTAAATTATGTGCGTTTTTCCAAGATTTTGAAGTTTCCAAAACTACTTTGTACAATTCTTTTCCATCAACATTTTGCGTTTGAAAATCAAAAGCACCTTCGTTTGATGTTAAGGCTAGCATGATTGTATGCTTATCTTCAAATGCTAAAAAAGGTTCAACCGAGTCTTTTCCCATATAAGGCGCCACGGTTACCGAATCAAAATCCAAATCATTGAAAAAAGCACGAGCATACATAGAAGAAGTATTGCCTATGTCGCCACGTTTTGCATCGGCAATAGTAAAGATTTCTGGATAGTTGGAGTTGATATATTTTATTGTTTTCTCTAATGATTGCCAACCTTTTATACCGTAAGCTTCATAAAATGCTGTATTGGGTTTATAAGAAACACACAAATCATGTGTAGCATCAATAATTGCTTTATTGAATTCAAAAATTGGATCATCGGTTTGTAGTAAATGCTCAGGAATTTTATTCAAATCGACATCCAAACCAATACATAGAAATGATTTTTTAGCTTGAATTTGGTCTTGCAGTTGTTGTGTTGTCAAAACGGTGTGATGTTTAGTGTTAGTAGTTTGGCAAAGTTAACTCAAAGTTTTGGAAACTCAAAGTACCGATAATTCAATAAAAGTGGGATATATATAACATTTAAGATTTGGCATGTAACACAAATGGATTCAATAAGTTACACCTTTGTCTAAGTCAAAAAAGATAAAAAAAGATTATCACAACTAAATTATAAACTTTAAATTATAAAGATATGTCAAATTTATTATACACCGTAGCCGTTGTGCTTGTCATTCTTTGGGCACTAGGTTTTTTTGTTTACAGTGCGGGTAATATTATCCACATATTGCTAGTTATCGCAGTAATTGCAATTTTATTCAGATTAATCAAAGGAAGAGAAATATAAATCATTAAAAAATAATAGTATGAAAAATTCAGATGTTGTTGTAGGTGTATTAAGTGGATTAGCGGTAGGTGCTTTATTAGGTGTTTTATTTGCTCCCGACAAAGGCAGTAATACAAGAAGAAAAATTGCACAAAAAGGAACCGACATTAAAGATAATTTAAAAGGGAATTTCAGTGATTTTATAGCTTCAATTGAAGATCAATATGTCAATTTTACTTCAGATGCCGAAGAAGTTATTGAAGAAGGAAAATCGAAATTAGAACGAATGAGTAACGAAATTACCAGATAAAAACTAACAATGGAAAACATAGCTACGAATATAGAACTACTTTACAAAAAAGCAGAACAGTACTCCAAAACCAGTTTTGAATTACTACAATTAAATACAATCGATAAAATATCAGATGTAATCTCATCTTTATCTGTTGTTATTTCAATTTCTATCATAGTAGCTATGTTTACTTTGTTTATAAACATTGGAATTAGCCTATATATTGGCAAATTATTAAATGATTATGCAATGGGCTTTTTTCTTGTTTCTGGATTTTATTTTATTGTTGCAATTATAGTTTACCTTTTTAGAAAAACGCTAATTAAAATTCCTATCGATAATTTAATTGTTTCTAAACTGTTAAAAGATAAGATTATCACAGAACACGCAGAGGACATTAACCCAACTCATTTATAAGAATTAAAATGAAAGCGCCTAAACAAACCGATATTCTCGATGCTAAAATTGCGACTTTAAAAACAAAACGAGCTAAGGAATTCATGGAATTAAAAGAACAATATTTCATAGTTCATCATTCTTTTACTGTTTCCAATATTGTTAATCAAGGCATTAGTGAATTTTATAAAACCGCTACTAACAAGGACAATTTATATACTAACATTGCCAGCGTTTTAGGTGGTTATCTAACTAAAAGATTGGTAGTTGGCGCATCCAAAAATCCATTCAAACAAATTCTAGGTTATGGCGTTCAGTTTGCGGTAACTCAATTAATTTCAAAAATTTCTAACAAATAAATACTCAAAAATGAAAAAATTTAAAATTTTACTTATTACCCTTGCAACTGGAGCTACCTTAATTTCATGTAAGAATGAAAAGCAAACCAACGCAGAAAAAGAAGTTGTAGCCTATGAAATGTTCGTAGATTCGCTAAATAATGTTGCTGTTATTGATTTAAAAACAAATTGGGATAGTATTGAAAATGATCACCAAAGAAGAAAATTAGTGGCTGAAAATGCATTATTAGAACTTGAAAACCGCGAAGAACTAAAAGGTAAAATTATAGTTTCTAGTGACAAATATGAATTGTACAAAGCTAGTTATTTAGCTCAACAACCTAAAAAAAGCACAAAATCGGTGGTAAGAACAGCGTTATTTGGCAGTGAAGATATTGGAGACGATATGGCATTTAGTTGGGTTAATAAAAACAATATTTTAAGAGTCTATGAAAATTTTACAACTACAGTAGAAAAAAACAAAGATGTGTACTCAAGAGAAGATTGGGATGAAATTAAATTGTATTATGAAGCATTAGATACCAGAAAAAATACGGTAGAAAATGAAGGTTTATCAAGTTCAGATAACATGAAAATTGCATCAATCAAATTCAAATTTGCTCCGATGTTAAAAATAAATAGAATAAGTTCAAAATCTGAAGAAAATTCAGAAGCTAAAGAATAGGTAGTAATTGATTCAAAAAAAGATGCCAAACTATTTATTTAGCTTGGCATCTTTTGTATAAATTAAGTTCCTAATTTAAATTTAGAACACTTCGTTTTCTTTCAATTTCTCCATGTTGTTAACCAACTGAAGTTCGTCAACAAATTTTTGAATTTTACCATTCATCACACCATCCATATCAAAAACGTCTAAACCAATTCTATGATCAGTTACACGACCTTGAGAATAGTTATACGTTCTAATTTTTGCTGAACGGTCACCTGAACTTACTTGCGAAGAACGTTTTGTTGCATCTTCCGCTTGTTTGATGGCTAATTCTTTTTCGTATAAACGAGAACGCAATACATCTAAAGCTTTGTCTTTATTTTTATGTTGCGATTTTTGATCCTGACATTGTGCTACCAATCCTGTTGGAATGTGCGTTAAACGAACCGCAGACTTCGTTGTATTTACCGACTGACCACCAGGACCCGACGAACAGAAAAAGTCTACACGAACATCATTCATATCAATTTGAACATCAAATTCTTCTGCTTCTGGTAAAACCATTACAGTTGCTGCCGAAGTGTGCACACGTCCTTGTGTTTCGGTTTGTGGTACACGTTGTACACGATGAACACCTGCTTCAAACTTTAAAGTTCCGTAAACATCTTCACCTGTAACTTCAAAAATTACCTCTTTAAATCCACCAGAAGTTCCTTCACTAATATCTACCACAGAAGTTCTCCATCCACGAGCTTCACAATATTTAGTGTACATACGGAATAAATCACCTGCAAAAATAGACGCTTCATCTCCACCCGTTCCAGCACGAATTTCAACCATTACGTTTTTCGCATCTTCAGGGTCTTTAGGAATCAACATAAATTTGATTTCTTCTTCTAATTGTGGTAAACGTTCTTTCGCTTCGTCTAATTGCATTTTGGCCATTTCAACCATTTCAGCATCAGAACCATCCGATATAATTTCGTTTGCTTCTTTTATATTTGCATCAAGCGTAATGTATTCTTCACGCTTTTCAACCAACCCTTTAAGGTCTTTATATTCTTTATTTAATTGTACATAACGCTTTTGATCGGCAATCACATCAGGCTGAATAATCAAATCTGATATTTCGTCGAAACGCTGTTTAACATATTGTAATCTATCTAACATAACTGTTATTTATTTTGGAGTGCAAAGTTACAATTTTAGTTTAAAGTTTAAAAATTTAAGTTCTGAAACTTCGAAATAAAAGTTTTTGCTTGAAAATCAATTCCTTATAAATATTATTTAAAATAAGTCTAAATAAATTTTGTAGTTTCATTTCGACTTGATATTTTTGCGGTGTTATTTTAATTAAATCTAAATAAAAATGAATAAAATACTATTATCAATAATTTTATTGTCATCGCTCCTAAGTTTTAGTCAAGAAAAAGCGGATTCAACTAAAGTTTTAAAAGAAGTTACTGTTGAAGGAACTAGAGAAAACAAGTACAAAAAAGAAAGTAGTACAACTGTTTCTAAAATGCCTTTAAAAGACATTGAAAATCCGCAAGTGTATAATTCAATTCCTGCCAATCTATTAAAAGAACAAGTTGTAACCAACTTTAATGACGCACTTAAAAACGCAACAGGTGTAACACGCCTTTGGGAATCAACTGGTCGTAATGGTGATGGTGCTGAATTTTATTCGATGCGTGGATTTGCCGTTCAACCAACTATGACAAATGGTTTACCATCCTTAACCAACACTACAATTGATCCCATTAACATTGACAACATCGAAGTAATTAAAGGACCTTCAGGAACATTGTTTGGAAGTAGCGTTATTTCGTATGGAGGATTAATCAACGTGGTGACTAAAAAACCGCATCAAGTGTTTGGTGGTGAAATCAGCTACAACAATGGAACTTATGGAAATAATCGTGTTACAGCTGATGTTAACCTTCCAATTAATAACAAAGCAGCCGTTCGAATTAATTCTGCCTACACCACAGAAGAATCGTTTCAAGATGCAGGTTTTTCGAATACTATCTTTTTAGCACCATCGTTAAAATATGAGGTGAGTGATAAATTAACTTTCTTAGTAAACACTGAATTTTACAAAAATACGTCTGCCAAAGCAAGTATGATTTTTCTTAGTCGTTATGCTCCATTATCTTTTGACAACATGAGTTTATTTGAAAAAAACTACAAAAGATCATTTACTTCTAACGATTTAACTATGAACAACAACTCGTTCAATATGCAAATGCAAGCCTTGTACAAGCTTTCAAACCATTGGACTTCACAAACGGTTTTATCTAAAAGTTCAACCAAAACAAATGGATACTATCAATACTTATGGGATGCTGCTAACGGTGATGAATTCACACGTTACATTTCTAAAGCAGACGGCACGTTCTATACTACCGATATCCAACAAAATTTCATTGGTGATTTCAAAATCGGAAACATGAGAAACCGTTTGGTAGCAGGATTGGATTATTACCATTCAAGATTGATGAATGGCGGTTCGGGTTGGGTTGCTAATGGAACTGTTTCTTTAGTAAATGGAACAGATAGCGGAATTCTTACCCAAGCTGGAACTGATGCTCTTATAACTGAAAATTTTGCAGGTAATACCGAAGCAACACAAGAAGTAATGAGCGCTTATGTTTCTGATGTTTTGAATATTACCAATAAATTATCGGTTATGGCAAGTTTACGTTTGGACTATTTCGATGGAAAAGCATCGCAATGGGACGCTGAAGAAACTAAAGGTCAAGTTGCCGTTTCTCCAAAATTTGGTGCGGTATATCAAATTATTGAAAACAAAGTTTCGCTTTTTGGTAATTACATGAATGGTTTTCAAAACGTAGCACCTACAACCGTTGCAAATGTAGACGGAAGCAATCCAAGAACCAAAGAATTTGATCCAGAACAAGCTAATCAAATTGAAGTAGGTTTAAAAACAAGTTTGTACAAAGACATTATTTCGGCATCGGTAAGTTATTATGACATCCGCGTGAAAGACCGCGTAATTACAGACCCAAACAACATCAACAACTCCATTCAAGGGGGTGAAGTAGAAAGCAAAGGTGTTGAAGTAAGCATTGTTGCCAATCCAATTAAAGGATTAAATGTAATTACAGGTTTCAGTCATAATGAGGCAGAAGTTACTAAAGAATCTCCTGGCGACGGTTATTTAGGATTACGTCCAGAAGAAGCAGGTCCAGAAACTTTAGTCAACTTTTGGGCAAATTACACAGTATCTGAAGGGCAATTAAAAGGTTTCGGAATTGGTTTTGGTGGCAACTACGCTAGCGAATACAAAACCTTAAACAGAGCCAACACAGGAACTTTTGCCTTACCTGATTACACGGTTTTAAATTCGGCTTTATCATACGACAACGACCAATTTAATGTATCATTAAAATTGAATAATATGTTAAATGAGAAATATTATTCGGGTTGGTCAACCGTTACACCGCAACGTTTACGAAGCATTACCGCTGGTGTTACTTATAAATTTTAGTTTATTTTCTGTTTAGTTTAAAGTAAGCTCCTCATTTCGGTGGGGAGTTTTTATCGTAATCACATGCAAAAATTAAGTTTCAAAAAAGGGATTCGAAAAGTACACCTTTGGTTAGGTTTGTCTTCTGGTTTAATTGTTTTTATCATTTCGATTACAGGTGCGATTTATGTCTTTCAGGAAGAAATCACAAATTACCTTCGAAAAGAAGCTATTTATCATCACGAATCAAATATCGCCAATAAACAACCGCTTTCTCTTAAAATTTTAGAGCAAAAAGTAGATGCGTATACCAATGAAAAACATCCGATTCATTGGGTAACCGTTCCCATTGATAAAAGCCGAAGCTACATTTTCTATTACTACGAAAGAAATCCGGATGGTTGGAACTTTTATGAAGAATACGTCGTTTACAAATCGGTGTATGTGAATCCGTTTACGGGCGAAGTTCGTCGTGTTTATGATGAAACAACTGATTTTTTCAACATCATCAAATCGATTCACTTCAGTTTTATGCTGAAAACCGATTGGGGAACTTATGTGTGTGGCATTCCGACATTAATTTTTCTTTTCATGCTGATTTCGGGCATTATTTTATGGTGGCCAAAAAACAAAAACGCCAGAAAACAACGTTTTGCTTTCAATTGGAAAAACGTAAAAAGTTGGAAACGCAAAAACTACGATTTACACAACATTTTAGGATTTTATGTATCGTCTTTAGCTTTTGTGGTTGCCTTTACGGGATTATTTTATGCATTCTTCTTTATACAAGCGATTTTATACTTCGTATTTTCGGGCGGAAGTACTAAGTATCCTGATTTTTCGCACATTCAAACCAAAGCACCTATCGAAATGCGAGATGAACATACGTTGGATAAAATTGGAAAAAAAGTGGAGGAATTATATCCCGATGCGTTTCAATACAGCTTGGATTATGGCTACGAACATTTAGACGACCATGAACACCCGAATTATGATGTATTTGTAAAGCAACTCTCCTACTCATATCATGTGAATCACAGTTTAATTTTTGATGAAAACTCGGGAGAATTGTTGCACCAACATTCGCACCACGACAAAAACCTGGGCGAAAAAGCAGTTGCTGCAAATTACGATATTCACATTGGAGCCATTTTTGGCATTTGGAGCAAGATTTTAGCGCTGATTATAAGTTTAGTTTGTGCGTCATTACCAGTTACAGGATTCTTTATTTGGTGGGGAAAACGAAATAAAAAATAAAACTATGTGTTGCAATTATTCCATTTTAAAACAAACCCAAAACGGCATGCTGATTTTCTTGAAAGGTTGTGGCAATTACCAATTAACCTTCAACAACCTCAACTTTAGCCTTTCCGAAGAAGAATTAATTGCGTTTAAAACTTATCTAAAGCATATTGATATCGACTATTGGGAAAAGGAATACGAATATTCCGTTTACAAAAAGAAAATACCCATTCCTACGCTGCAAAGCAATTTCATTATTCTCATTAACCGATTGGAATTGTACGAATTGCTCGTACTCCTCAACTTCGAAAACACAAACGAAATGTTAGGTTATAACGATTTGAAAAATGGGATAATTTGGAATTGAGGCTAACTTTAATAGACTGACTAATTATGAATCACTAAAAATTTAATTTTATAAAATATTGTATATCAGAGTCTATAAATAAAAATCAATCTGTTTTTAAGTAAGGATTAAATATTTTTTTCTATTCAACAATTAAACCTTTTTACAAAAAAACAATCTAAATTAACATAGTAATCTGAAAATTAAAATTATGTTTAAAAAATTCCAATTACTCGTTTTTATTTTTATTATCGGTTGTAGCAGAGATGAGAATAATGAAAATTCATTAGTTATACCATATCAAGAGGGTTTAACAACTAATTACATAACGGTAAACAACATTACAAGAAAATACTTAGTCTATAGACCAATAGGCATGACATCAATAAATTCTGTTGTAACAGTTTTGCACGGTGGTGGTGGACTTGGTATTGGAGTTTCAGAAATAGGTGCTCACCCACTATCCGTTTTTCGGACAATTGCAGACAATGAAAAGTTTTTAGTAGTCTATCCAGAAGGTTCACTCGATATTCAAGGAAATCCTGGATGGAATGATTGTAGAAGTGATGATATATCTGGAAGTCAAGGTGACGATATTACCTTTTTGAAACAGTTAAATTCAAAATTAATCTCAGAGTTAAATATTAATTCAAACAAAATGTTTTTAACAGGGACAAGTAATGGTGCTTTAATGACCTATTCTTATGTTTTTCAATTTCCTGAAACTATTAAAGCGATAGCCGTTTCAAGTGGGAATTTACCAGAGTTTCCTGAAAGTGGACTTTGTACAAATGGCTCTAATCTGCCGTTGCCAATCTTGATAACTCACGGAACAAGCGACCCTGCAATGCCTGCAAATGGTGGTTGTGTTGCAGATATTGGTGGCAATTGTAATCGTGGAAAAGTAATATCTCAAACTGCAACCTTAAATTATTGGTTACAAAGAAACGGTTTACAAAATAATAATCCAACCATATCAACTTTTAATGTGAACACAACAGATGCAGGAAACGTAGAAAAAAGAATTTATGGTGGTGCAAAACCTTTGGTTTATTTTGTTCTAAATAACGCAGGACACGCTGTGCCAAGTAAGACAGTTTATACCAATTCTTCACCAGCAAGTGGAGTTCAAAATAGAGATATAGAATATGCGGAGGAAGTTTGGAATTTTTTCAAAGGTCTTCAATAAAAACAGCACACAACAGCAGTTGGCAAAATGGCGAGTTTATTGCTAAATTGAAATTATGCACTTCTAAATCAGCCACTTTGATAAGCTGGGAAACTTCATAGTTAAGTTTATCGCAAGAAGATTAAACCTATTAAAAATAAAAAAGTCAATTAGTAAAGATAGTATGAATAAATATTTACAATTTAGTATTTTGAGAATTTTTATTTCTTTATTATTGTTGTTGTTTTTATCGTGTGAAAAAGACAACACAGCAAACCAGCCTAACCCAAATACTTCGGCATATAGAATTACTAAATCTATTTCTTACAATAGTGTAGGCGTAAATGTAATAATTGACAAACCTGAAGGAAATGAATTTGATGTGTTAATTACTTATCACGGTACCGTGCAAAGTGATTCAGATATTTTGGCTTCTGCAGAAACTACTCTTAATCAATTTAAAACTATTTTAAATAGACAAGATATGATGATTGTGAGTGTTGCACATCCTCAACTTAATATTTTGTTTGGTGACAATATCTTGCAAGCAGAGGCTGCACTGCTATGGGTTAAGCACAAAGCAAACCAAGAATTAGGTATTACAGTAAATAAAATATTTTTAGCAGGACATTCACAGGGTGGCTATTTGGTTACTAGACTTAACACAATGCATCAAACAAATGGTGTAATAGCAAATGCACCAGGCCCTTTAAATTTAGTTTACAGGTGTCAATTAGAGGAAAATGGACAAGCACCAGCAAGTTATCCTTGTAATAATTTGAGACATATATATGGAACTACAGTTGTCAATTCTAATGCCTACCATCAAAGGTCATTACTAAATTTTACAAATGGTTTTAAATCTGACATACTATTTGTTCAAGGATTAAATGATATGGCAATTCAAATGTATTCGTGGCCAACATTTAAACAAGATGTATTAAATTGCACAAATTGCCAAAATCGTCAATTTGTAGAAATACCTGGGGGGCATACTGCTATTTTTCAAAACCAAACAGCAATAAATGAATTCAATAATTTTATAAACAGTAGATAATGATTATTTGTGAAAAAATAGCGGTAAAATTGGAAGAAAAGAAGCATTAAAGAAAAAATCTGAAACTCTTCTAACTCAACATAAAACGTTTTAAAATTAATGAAATAATTATATTCGGTGATAAAGACAATGAAAGTAATTGACAAAAGCATTGTAACTATTCAAAAAAAACTAATTTCAGAATAAAATTGTTCTATATTAAGGAGAAATAGTATTTGGAATTTAGTAAAAATGTTTGCTTGTTTTATAATTAATTTGTTTAACATTATTTTAATAAAATTAAACACAATTATATCTAATTTTGGTAAATTAAAATAAATCTAATAAAAATGAAAGCATTTCTAATTTTCCTATTGAGTTTAACAATAAGTGATTTAACACTTAATTTTGGTAGTGGACAAAACCAAGTCAATAATTGGGTATTAATTTCGGATAATATAATGGGTGGCATTTCAAAATCAAAGCTTGAATATACCCAGAATACTATGATTTTGACTGGAAATATTTCTTTAGATAACTTTGGAGGATTTGCCTCTGTTAAAACAGAATTCGGAAAGTATGATATTTCTCAATTCAAAGGTATAAAGATAAAATTTAAATCAACAAATCAAAAGTTCGCCTTTACTCTTGAAGATAGTAAAAATTGGACTTTCCCAAACTTCAAAGGTGCTTTTACTTCAACTAAACCAAACACTTGGGAGGAAAAAATAATTTTGTTTAAAGATTTCAAAGAATATCAAATAGGTGAGCCTACTGGAGAAAAACTTTTAGAATCAAATTTAAAAAACATTGTTAGAATGGGAATTATTACAACTGAAAAAAAGGAAGGACCTTTTACTATTGAAGTAGATTACATTGAATTTGTGAAATAATTTACTTAAACTTTAAAATACAAAAAAAATAATGAGAACTAAAAGGGATTTGAATCCCAAAAGATAGTATCGTTTTATATTCAATAACAGATGGAAACACATTTTTTTTAAGAATAATATACTACCCGCTAAAATTAAGTTAATTTAAATTATAACATATTAATACATCATACTGTGTATAAATATTGTATAAAGAGAAACTGAAAATAAAAAAAGCGCAATTCGTTAAAAACAATTGTAATGGGATTATTTGATTTTCTAATGTTTTCAAATAGATTTTTAATATATAGTCAACTTTTTTCAGGACTAGACAAAAAAATCCCGAGCTAACTCGGGATTTCATCTATTTTCTATTCTCTTATTTCTTCTCTGGAATATTCTCTAAAATTTCCAAAACAAACTTCCAAAATTTCTGAGACGATTTAATCGATGCTCTTTCATCTGGACTGTGTGCGCCGTGAATGGTTGGTCCAAAAGAAATCATGTCCATGTTTGGATAATTCGTTCCTAAAATACCACATTCTAATCCGGCATGACATGCAACTACTTTTGGTTTATCTCCGTTTTGTTTTTCGTAAATTGAAGTCAATACATCTAAAATTTCCGAGTTTACGTTTGGTGTCCAACCTGGGTAACTTCCTGCAAAATCAACTTCGCAACCAAACAATTCGTAAGCTGAACGTAGCGCATTTGCTAAATCCATTTTAGAACTTTCCACAGACGAACGCGTTAAATTCTGAATCGAAATTTGTCCGTCTTTTACAATTACGCGTGCAATATTATTTGAAGTTTCTACTAAGTCTTCCATATCAGCCGACATTCTGTAAACGCCGTTGTGTGCTGCATAAATCGCTCGTAACAAACCTTCTTGTACACCTAAATCCATTACTTTCGCTGGAGTTGAATCATTTTTAACAATCTCAATCGTTAAATTTGGTTCCATCGTTTTGAATTCGGTTTTGATATCGCCAATTACTTCTTGCATGTCAAAAACAAACGCTTCGTCATACATTTCAGCAATAATAACTTTCGCTACACTTTCTCTTGGAATCGCGTTACGCAAACTTCCTCCTGAAATTTCAGCAATTTGCAATCCAAAATTCTCAAAACCGTCAAATAATAAACGGTTCATGATTTTGTTAGCATTTCCTAATCCTTTATGAATATCCATTCCGGAGTGACCACCTTGTAAACCTTTCACAGTAATCGTGTACCCCACAGAACCTTCTGGCGTTTCTTCTTCGTTGTAACCTCTTGTTGCGGTTACGTCAATTCCACCCGCACAACCGATATCGATTTCATCGTCTTCTTCGGTATCTAAATTCAATAAAATTTCACCTTGTAACACACCGCCTTTTAAGTTCAAAGCACCTGTCATTCCAGTTTCTTCATCGATGGTAAACAAAGCCTCAATTGCAGGATGTTTGATGTCTGTAGATTCTAAAATCGCCATAATCATCGCAACTCCTAACCCATTATCAGCACCAAGTGTAGTCCCTTTTGCACGAACCCAATCACCATCGACATACATATCAATTCCTTGTGTATCGAAATCAAAATTTGTGTCGTTATTTTTTTGGTGTACCATATCCAAATGTCCTTGCAAAACAATTGATTTGCGGTTTTCCATTCCTGGCGTTGCTGGTTTACGAATGATTACGTTTCTGATTTCGTCTTCAAACGTTTCTAATCCTAAACTGGTTCCGAAGTTTTTCATGAATTCAATTACACGCTCTTCTTTTTTAGACGGACGTGGCACCGCATTCAAATCGGCAAATTTGTTCCAAAGTGGCTTTGGTTCCAGATTTCTAATTTCTTGGCTCATTATATTTTTGTAGTTTTTAAGTATCTAAGCAACAAAGTTACAAAGTTTAATTTCTTTACAAATTGATTTGTGATTATATTTACGTTTTAAAATACGCTGTGAAAAGAAAATTCGTCCTTCCTTTATTCTTACTTATCCAAATCATCGTAGTTAAAACGATTGGTTTATTTCCTGATTTTGTAGAAAATTGGTACAGCAAAGGTTTTTATCCGAAATTGGCTTTCTTGTCAAGAAAAGCATTGGGTTGGTTACCATTTTCGCTTGGTGATGTGATTTATTTTATCCTGATTATACTTTTATTCCGATGGATTTGGAAGCACCGAACTGGCTTTTTTAAAGAATGGAAAAATAACGGATTGGTTATATTGAGTTGGGTTTCGGTGTTTTACTTTTTCTTTCACATTCTTTGGGGAATGAACTACTACCGAATTCCGTTACATGAAA